>USIZ01000079.1 GCA_900554855.1 uncultured Eubacteriales bacterium
CCACCTCATCCGTCATTTGCTTCGCAAATGCCACCTTCCCCTCAAGGGGAAGGCTTTTGTGCGGCGCTGACAGCTTGCTGGTTCCTCCCGTCCGCGCCCATTCTTTTACTCATAAGTTACCATATTTTACCGTATGCTCTGAGTAGGTGATCCTATGCGCTCTCTTTTGAATACCCTCCGGCGGCTGCCGGAATTTGAAGATCTGCTGCTGCGCATTGACGCGGGGCGCTGTCCCGTGGCGGCGTCCGGGCTGTCCCCGGTACACCGGGCCTTTGTGGCGGCGGGCATCGCCCTGCGCGCCGAGCGACCCGTGGTGCTGCTGTGCGCCGACGAGGTGGACGCCGCCCGGCTCTCCAAGGACGTCTCCGCCCTGCTGGAGCAGCCCGTCATGCAGCTGCCCGCCCGGGAGTTCACCTTCCACACCGCCGCCACCGCCTCCCACCAGTGGGAGCAGCGGCGTCTGGCCGTTTTAAAGGCCATGGCCGACGGCGCCGCCCCGGTGGTGGCCGCCACGGTGGAGGGCTTCCTCCAGCGCACGCTGCCCCCCGCCGCGCTGGCGCGGGCCAGCTTTGAGCTGAAGATGGGGGCGAGCTACGACCTGAACGAGCTCTGCGACCGGCTGACCGCTGCGGGCTATGCCCGGTGCGAGCAGGTGGAGGGCCCCGGCCAGTTTGCCGTGCGCGGCGGCATTCTGGACTTCTATTCTCCCGCCGCCGAGCAGCCCGTCCGGGCGGAGTTCTGGGGGGACGAACTGGACAGCATGGGCGTATTCGACCCGGCCACCCAGCGCCGGGTGGAGAACATCGACCGCTCGGAGATCCTGCCCGCCGCCGAGACTCTGCCCCGGCTGGCCCCCGGCGGGCTGCTGGGGCTGGCCGGCGACATCGACCACCGCCGGGAACAGGTGGCCGCCGCCAACCGCCGCCGGAAGCTGGAGCACTTTGCCGCCCTGACCCAGACGCTGGAGAACGACGCCCGGGCCATCAGCGAGCTGGGCAGCTTCACCGCCGCCGACCGCTACCTTGACCTCATCTATCCGGACTTCGCCTGCGCCGCCGACTACCTGCCCCCGGACGCGATCCTGCTATTCTGCGACTCCCCCCGGGTGGGCGAGGGCGCAAAGAACTACCGCTGGCGTCAGGATGAGGACATCACCGGCCTGCTGGAGGCCGGTCTGCTCTGGGGGGAAACGGCGCGGTACTCCGCCGACTACGAGGCGCTGTGCCAGCACCTCAGCCGGGAGTTCCCCATTGTCTATCTGGACAGCTTCCTGGTGGGGCAGTACCCCGCGCCGCCCCGGGCGACGCTGAGCTTCCCCTGCAAGCAGCTGCCCTCCTTCGGCACCAGTCTGGAGGCCGCGGCCAGCGACCTGACCCACTACCAGAACAGCGGCCTTGCCGCCATCGTGCTCTGCTCCACCCAGGGGCAGGCCAAGCTGCTGGGGGATATGCTCCGGGACACCGGCGTGGTGTCCGCGCTGGATTTTGACCTGAAGGAGCTGCCCCAGCCCGGCCAGATCACCCTGACCGTGGGCGGCCTGTCCGCCGGTATGGAGTGGGGCTCCATCGCCATTCTGACCGAGGGCAGTTCCCCGCTGATGGGCGGGGGAAAGAAGGCCGGACGCAGCCCGAAAAAGCAGAAGGCCAGCAACCGCCAGAAACTCCAGTCCTTCACCGACCTGTCCCCCGGGGATCTGGTCGTCCACGAACAGCACGGCATCGGCCGGTTCGTGGAGATGACCACCATGAAGATGGACGGCACCGAGAAGGACTATATCAAGATCGCCTATGCCGGGGCGGACACCCTCTATGTGCCCGCCACCCAGCTGGACCTCATCAGCAAGTATATCGGCTCCGGCGAGGACAGCTCCGAGCGCACCCGGCTGAGCAAGCTGGGCGGCACCGACTGGGCCAAGGCCAAGGCCAGGACGAAAAAGGCCACGAAGGAGCTGGCCAAGGGGCTCATTCAGCTCTACGCCCAGCGCCAGCGCCAGCCCGGCTACGCCTTCCACGCCGACGACCCG
Organism: uncultured Eubacteriales bacterium; assembly: GCA_900554855.1. GTDB lineage: Bacteria > Bacillota > Clostridia > Oscillospirales > Oscillospiraceae > UMGS1766. The sequence continues at coordinate 2,024 of USIZ01000079.1, forward strand.
TGGCAGCGGGAGTTTGAGGATAAATTTGAATATCAGGAGACCGGCGACCAGCTGCGCTGCATCGCCGAGATCAAGGCCGACATGGAGCGGCCCGTGCCCATGGATCGGCTGCTCTGCGGCGACGTGGGCTACGGCAAGACGGAGGTCGCTCTCCGGGCGGTGATGAAGTGCGTGCTGGAGGGCAAGCAGGCCGCCATTCTGGTGCCCACCACCGTGCTGGCCAGCCAGCATTACCAGACCGCCCTGCGCCGGTTTGAGGGCTACCCGGTCAAGATTGCCGTGGTCAGCCGGTTCCAGACCGGCAAGGAGCTGAAGCAGATCCTTGCCGACCTGAAGAGCGGCTTCATCGACGTGCTCATCGGCACCCACCGCCTGTTGCAGAAGGACGTGGAGTTCAAGGATCTGGGTCTGCTGGTGGTGGACGAGGAGCAGCGCTTCGGCGTCACCCACAAGGAGCGGCTCAAGGAGATCAGCCGTCAGGTGGATGTGCTCACCCTGTCCGCCACGCCCATTCCCCGGACGCTGAACATGGCCCTGTCCGGCATCCGGGATATGTCCACCATCGAGGAGCCCCCCATGGATCGGCTGCCGGTGCAGACCTATGTGCTGGAGCACGACTGGTCGGTGCTGGGGGACGCCATCCGCCGGGAGATCGGCCGAGGCGGTCAGGTCTACTTCCTCCACAACCGGGTGGACACCATTGAAAAGACCGCCGCCTACATCCGCGGAATGCTGGGCGACGAGGTGACCGTGGCGGTGGGCCACGGCAAGATGAGTCAGGAGGAGCTGGCCCGGGTCATGGAGCGCATGGTGGACGGCGAGGTGCAGGTGCTGGTGTGCACCACCATCATCGAGACCGGCATCGACATCGCCAATGTGAACACCCTCATCATCGAGGATGCGGACAAGATGGGGCTGGCCCAGCTCCACCAGCTGCGCGGCCGGGTGGGCCGCTCCAACCGCCGGGCCTATGCCTACCTGACCTACCGCCGGGGCAAGGTGCTGAGCGAAGTGGCAGAGAAGCGGCTGAGCGCCATCCGGGAGTTCGCCGAGTTCGGTTCCGGCTTCAAGATCGCCATGCGCGACCTGGAGATCCGCGGCGCGGGCAATATCCTCGGCCCGGAGCAGTCCGGCTTCCTCATGAGCGTGGGCTATGACCTCTACCTGAAGCTGCTGGAGGAGGCCGTGCTGGAGGAGCGGGGCGAAAAGGTGCAGCGCACCGAAGAGGTGTGCGCCGACCTGGCCGTCAGCGCCAACATTCCCGAGCGCTACGTCTCCTCGCCGGAGCAGCGGATGGACCTTTACCGCCGCATTGCCCGCATCCGCACCGAGGAGGACGCCGACGACGTGGTGGACGAACTGGTGGACCGCTACGGCGATCCCCCCAGAGCGGTCAACAATCTGGTGTCCATCGCCCTGCTGCGCTCTCAGGCCGCCCAGTGCGGCTTTACCGACATCAGCCAGAAGGGGCTGGTGCTCACCTTCAGCATGAAGGAGTTCGAGCTGCAGAAGATCGCCGCCCTGTCCGGCGTCGCCCGGTTCAAGGGGCGCATCCTGTTCTCCCCGGGCAAGGACTCCAGCGCCCTCTCCCTGCGCCTGAAGCCCGGTGAGGATGTCCTCGCCGCCGGACGCAGGCTCGTCGAGACCTACCGGCAGCTGCTGGAACAGAAGCAGGAGGCGTGAGGGATCATAAATTGGGGCTTGGCAAATAGCAGAAAGTTCTGAAAGCCTTCCCCTTGAGGGGAAGGTGGCCCGAAGGGCCGGATGAGGTGGCGATGAAGGAAAGCTGTCCTAATCCTGCCCACTCACAACGGCGCTTTCTGGATCTTTGCAAATCTCCGCGGGTATTTCTCCGGGGTGGGGGCGATCTTTTCAATGCGGATGACCTGATGGGTGAGGTCGGTGCCGGGGATGGTATAGCGATAGGGCTTCATCAGCCGCCCGCCCAGCAGGGTGATGCAGCGGCCGGCGGCGTCCAGCTCCTCCCGGCAGTCCCCGGCCTTCATGGCCAGGAACACGCCGCCTACCTTGACGAAGGGCAGGCAGAGCTCGCACAGCATCCGCAGGTCGGCCACGGCCCGGGCGGTGGCCACGTCGAACTGCTCCCGGTACTCAGGATCCCGGCCGAATTCCTCCGCCCGGCCATGGACGGTGCGGGCGGGGGCGTCCAGCCCGGTCGAAATTTCCGCCAGCCAGTCCACCCGCTTCTGGAGACTGTCCAGCAGGGTGAGGTCGATGCTGCCGTCACAGATCTTGAGCACCAGACCGGGGAATCCTGCGCCGGTGCCCACGTCGATGACGCGCTTTTTGTCGAACTCTGCCGCACCCAGCACGGCGGCGCAGTCCAGCATATGTTTCTGAGCCACGCCCGCCGGGTCGGTGATGGCGGTCAGGTTCATGACCTTGTTTTTCTCCACCAGCGCCGTGCCGTAGCGCTCCAGCTTTTCCACGCAGTCTGTGGATAAACCGAGGGCGGCAAGGCCGTCCTTCAAAATCGTCTGGATCTCCATGACTCAGCCTCCGATCAGCTGGACGACGCCCAGCGCAAGAGTGACGGCGGCCACAACGGCCATGATGGCGGCGGTGGCGGTGAGCAATTTGGGGTTTCCGCCCCGCTCACCCTGTTTGCACAGCCGGGCGTTGTTAAAGCCCTGGGCGCTCAGCGCCCCCAGCAGGGGGAAGAGCATGATGCCGGTGATGCCGGTGATAAAGCTCGAAGTGGCGATCCAGTAGGTGATGAGCACCATCAGGATCACCATATACGCCACGCCCATCCACGCCCAGATGCGGCGGGACACCGGGGAGGGGACGTAGGGCTCCTTCTGCTCTTCGCCGGGGGTCTGATTCTGTTCAGGTTCGGTCATAATGTGCTCCTTCAAAGGGACTTACTTCTTTTTGGCGTCCAGCATGGCCTGCATCTGAGCCTCCAGGTCGCTCATGGGCTTTTTGCCCTCCTTGCCGGCGGTGCTTTCCGGTTTGGGCGGCTCCTGGGGTTTGCCCTTGTGGACGGGGTAGAAGAGGTCGGTGTCCTTGTCATAGGTGAGGGTGCCGAGACTGGTCAGGGTTTGCGTGACGCTGGCATAGGCGCCCTTCAGCTGGCCGGAGGTCAGCTCCGCCACCGGGGATTCGCCGGGCAGGTCGGTATAGGCGGTCTCGCTGACCAGCGGCACCTCGTCGCCGGACAGCCAGACGGAGTCCACCACCCGGTCGCCCTTCAGCTGGATGGCGAAGTGATCAATGGGCATGGAGGTGTCCAGTTCTTTATAGAGACTGCCCTGCTTGTCCCACATGGAGGTGTAGTAGACGGCGATGCGGGAGATCAGGGCCTGCTCCTGAGCAGGGTCCGGCTTCTTGGGCGTGGGGGCGGGCTTTGGAGGTTCGGGCTTTTTTGGGTCCGGCTTGGGGCTCTCCGGCGGTTTCGCGCCGCTCTGTTTGTCCATCATGGCCGCGATCTGCTCTTCCAGGCTGCCGCCCTTGGGGGCGTCCTTGCCTGGCGCGCCCTTGGGGCCGCCGGGGGTGTGGGCGTCGGCCTGTCTGCGCGCTTCGGCGCGGCGCTCGGCCTCCTGCTTCTTCCGCTCGGCCTCCTTGGCGGCGGCCATCTGGCCGCACTTGCTGCCGTCGACGAAGTAGATCAGATCGTTCCCGGAACCCGGATACTTTTGCAGTGCGGGCACCTTGGCGGCCTCCTCGGCGATCATCTCGCCCAGCCACTTGATCTGGGCGCGGCTGGTCAGCGTCGGGAAAGAGAGGCCCATGGGCAGCTCTGGGTGGGCGGCGGCGATCTTGTCGAACATCTCCCGGCGGGAGGAGAACAGATCGCTGTTAGTAAACCAGGCGTCGTTACTGGTCTTGAGCAGGAGGATCACCGCGTCGGCCGCCACATGGAACTCGATGAGGACGATGCTGTCCTGCTCGCCAAATTTGATCAGGTTGGGGTCATCCCAAAGCTCGGTCACCTTCTGGGAGATGTACTGGGGAAAGCCCTTCTGACGGAAGGTCGTCCGATTGCCGCCGGTGGCGGGGAGCAGGTCATTGATGGTGAGCAGATAGTTCACATAGTTCCGGGCGTCCTGTTCCGTGCCGTCGGTGGGCATCTCCTTATCATGGGGCGTGGCGGTGGACTGGCCGCGCCAGCGGTTCTGTCCGCCGCCGGAGGACTTGCCCCTGCTCTGCTGAGTTCTGCTCTTCGGGGCTTGAGCCTTGACCTGGGCGGCGGGCGTCTTTTTCGGCGCGCTCTTCTGCCCGGAGTTGTCGGACTTCTTATTGTTATTGCCACTAAAGAAGAGCTTGTAGAGAATATAAATGATGATAATGATCGCAATGAATCCCATGGTGTTCACTTCTTTTCTCTCGTTTTATGGGTTGGGTAAGGAGCGGCGCTGGGGGACAAATTGGGGTTTGGCAAAGAAAGGCAAAGTTATCTGTTATGATGTAGGGCGGGTGCTTGCCCCCGCCGCGGACGGCCGCA
>USIZ01000080.1 GCA_900554855.1 uncultured Eubacteriales bacterium
CGACGGTCATCTTCCATGTGGATGCGCTGGACGCAGAGCTGACTCTGCGGGTGCTGGATTATCTGTCCGGCGTGGCCTATTGCACGGGCAGTGAGATCCGCCGCATCGCCGTGAGCACCTACCTCATCACTCCGCCCACTGTGCAGGTGATCCAGATGCGCTGCGATTGAGCGCGGCTTTTCCCCGCCAAACTTGCATTAGATTACAAAAGAGCGCGAAAGCAGTTGCTTTCGCGCTCTTTTTGTGCATTTGTGTTTTTATTCTTCGATCTGTTTGAGCAGGAGCCGCTTTTCATAGCCGCCCTTCTGGGCGCGCTTTTTGAGGCGAAGCTGCTCCAGCTCCTCCCACTTCCAGCCCCGGGCATCTGCGGCGGCGTGGATGAGCTCCAGCAGGGAGGCCAGGTCGTCCGCACTGCGGTGAGCCTGATAGGAGTCCATCTCCTCGTCCAGCTTCCGATCCAGCAGAGCCCGGTACTGGTCATCGTCCACGACCTCCACCGTGCAGCTCTTGCCGGAGCGCTCGATCTGCTCGGGCACCTTGTCCCGCACCAGCTTGTTGTAAAGAATAATACTCATGTCAACTCACCACCTGTGCGCCAAAGGGCATCAATGCCAGCCTGGCCATTTTAAAGCACTGGATACCAACGGGAATGCCGACGATCGTGATGCACCACACCAGTCCCAGCACCCCGTAGCCCACGGCCATCTCCCAGCCGAAGAACAGCAGCCACAGCAGGTTGGCCAAAAAGGACACGCCGCCGCCTCGGTATACGATCTCCTTGCCGAAGGGGAAGAAGGCAAGGCTGGCAAACTTGAAGCACTGGGTACCCAGCGGGATGCCGATGATGGTGACGCAGAGGATGCACCCGGCCAGCGTCCACGCCAGTCCGCCGATCAGTCCGCCGAACAGGAACCAGAGAATGTTGCCAATGGTCTTCATAGAAGTTCAAACCTCGCTTATCAAACAAACTGCGCCCCGGATCGGGACGCTGCTGTTGCTTCTATGCATCTATTATAGCGCCTTTTCCGGCGGCAGCCAAGAGGGGGCGGCGTTTTTTAACCATCTTATAATGTGGGAAATCGGGTTTACCCGCCCGGATGCATTTGCATCCGGGCGGGGCGTGTCAGCCGTTGAATTTTTCTGACTTACTCGGTCTCTCCCTCGGGGAAGGGCGTGTGGAAGCGCTCCTCGAATGCCTTCTTCAGCTCCGGGCGGAAGTCCGGGTGGGCGACGTTGATGAGGCTGATCGCCCGTTCGCGGATGGTGCGGCCGGTGAGCCGGGCGATGCCGTACTCGGTGATGATGTAGTCCACATTGGTGCGGATGGTGGTGACGGTGGCGCCCAAGTCCAGCACCGGCACGATCTTGGAGATCTTGCCGTCCCGGGTCGTGGAGGTGGTGGCAATGATGCTCTTGCCGTGGTGGCTGTCGGTGGCACCGTCTACGAAGTTCATCTGGCCGCCGGAGCCGGAAAACTGGGTGGTGCCCATGGACTCCGAATTCACCTGACCGGTCAGGTCCACCTGAATGCAGGAGTTGATGGAGATCATGTGGTGGTTCTGGGCAATGACGCTGGGGGCGTTGACCACGTCCACCGGATAGAGCTCAAAGTCGGGGTTGTGATTCACAAAGTCGTAAAGCCGCTTGGTGCCCATCAGGAAGGTGGCGATGCTCTTGCCGGGGTAGAGCGATTTTTCCGAGTTGTTGATGACGCCGGACTCGATCAGATCCACCACGCCGTCGCTGAGCAGCTCGGAGTGCAGGCCCAGATTCTGCTTGTCCTTCAGGAACTTCAGCACTGCGTCCGGGATGGCGCCGATGCCCAGCTGAAGGGTGTCGCCGTCCTGGATCAGGCTGGCGCAGTATTCGCCGATTCTGGACTCGGTCTCGCCGATGTAGTGGGGCTTCAGCTCGGGCAGCGGGGCGGAGTGCTCCACGAAATAGTCGATCTTGGAGACGGGAATGCGGCTGTCGCCGTAGGTATAGGGCATCTGGTCGTTCACCTGGGCGATGACCAGCTTGGCCTCCTGAATGATGGTCTTGGTGTAATCCACACTGACGCCCAGCGAGCAGTTGCCATAGCGGTCGGGCGGGGTGACGGACACCAGCGCCACGTCCACGGGCAGGAAATTGTGGAACATCCGGGGCACCCGGGCGAAGGAGCAGGGGGTGAAGTCCGCCCGGCCGTCCTCGATGGCCTCGCGGACGACGGCGCCGGCGAAGATGGAGTTCAGGTGGAAGTGCTTCTCCATACCCGGCTCCAGATAGCGGTTGTTGCCCATGGGCACCATCTGCACGAGCTCCACATTCTCATAGGCGTCGCAGTTGTTGACCATGGTGTCCACCAGATACAGCGGCTCCGCGCAGGCGTGGCCCAGCGCTACCCGGTCGCCGGACTTGATGTGGGAAATGGCCTCCTTGGCCGTCACCGTACGGGAAAAATAAAGTTCTCTCCAGTTCATAACAGCATCTCCTGACCAATAAGGGTTGATTCGTAATCGTTATTTTTTTAACAATATAAGTATATATTACCCCGAATCCTGCGAAATGTCAATGAGCGGACACGGGGATCCGTGCGCAGCGCCGCAGCGCCATGCCCGGGCCAAAACGAAAGCCCTCGTGTTCTGAAAAACCGGCGGTCTTTGACACGCTGGAAAAACCCGCCTGATCAAATTCAGGCGGGTTTTTGTCAGTTGAAATATTCGCTTACATCGGCTTTGTCGTTATACTGCTTGCGGACTCGGACAAGCACAGCGCCGTCGCTTTGCTCGGTCTCCTCGGTGATCTGATACCGGGTATGGCTTTTGTCCATCATCGCCTTGTAGCGGCTCACTTCTTCATGGTTGGCCCTGAGCTGCTGCTCACGGGTCAGGCCGCAATCGTCCTTCTGTGCAAACACCCGTGTTTGCAGGATACACGCTGCCTTTACGCGCTTCATTGAATTCACCTCCCTCGGCCGCCGCCCGGTCAGAACGGATGCCCTTTTTCAGAGAGATGATCAGTGAACAAACAGCCTGTGCGCGCCAGTCTGCCGCCAACGCCCACCGCACCGGATGCACTCCCGTGATACCTTGGATATATTTATATTTTAGCTGGTTTTGAAAAGAATTTCAAACGTTTTTTCCGTAAAAATATAATTTCAGAACAACTCCGCAATGATGTCCACGCACTTATCGATGCCCAGCACGCCGCTGTCCAGCGTCAGGTGATAGTTCTGGGCGTGGCCCCATTTCATATCGGTGTAGAAGCGATGATAGGCTGCGCGGCGCTTGTCCTTATCCCGCAGGCGCTCCTCCGGGGACTGCTCCCGCTCGCCGTAGACCTCCACGATGCGCTTGGCACGCAACGCCAGATCCGCATGGATAAAACCTTCAGGCAGTCCGCCGTGTTCTGCAAAATGTAGTCCGCACAGCGGACCACAATGACACAGGGGCCTTTTGCGGCAAGGTCTGTAATGACCTTGTACTGACACTCCCACAGAATGTCCTCGTTGGTGGGGCCTAGCATCCGATTGGAAAGGGCAGAGGCCAGGAAGCCACCCGGGGCATACTCTCCCGCCTCCTTCACATAGGCCGGTGCAAAGCCGGTCTCTGCTGCCATCTTCTGAATGATCTCCGCGTCATAGCAGGGAATGCCCAGCTTTTCCGCCGCCTTTTTGCCGATGGTGCGCCCACCGCTGCCAAATTCACGGCTGATGGTGATGACTCTGTTTTTCATGCGTTCTGCACGTCTTCCGTGTGCAATTCCCGATAGGTTTTCACAATAATGACTGCCGAGATGATAAAGGTCAGAATATCCGACACCGGCATGGAATACAGCACGCCGTCCAGGCCGAAGAACACCGGCAGCAGCAGGGCAAAGCCCACGCCGAACACCACCTCGCGGAACATGGACAGCAGTGTGGACGAGAGCGCCTTGCCGACCGCCTGCAAGAAGATAAAGCACGCCTTGTTGACGCAGGCCAGCACCATCATGCAGAGATAGGTGCGGAAGGCCTTGATGGCAAAATCGGTGTAGTAGCTGCTCTCGTTGGCCGCGCCGAAAACGTCGATGAGCTGCCGGGGAAAGCCCTCCGCCAGAATCAGCGCCACCGCACCCACCAGTGCCTCGGCAATCAGCAGTCTGGTGAACAGCGCCCGGACACGCAGCTTCTTCTCCGCACCCATGTTATAGCCCACGATGGGGATGCAGCCTGCCGCCATGCCGACCACGATGGAAATGACGATCTGGAAGAACTTCATCACAATGCCCACTACAGCCATGGGGATCTGCGCGTATTGTTCCTGTCCAAACACGGAATCCATTGCGCCGTATTTGCGGAGCATATTGTTGATGGCTGCCATGGCCGCCACCAGACTGATCTGCGAGAGGAAGCTGGTGATACCCAGCATCAGCATCCGTCCGCAGATACTTCCCCGCAATGTATAATCGCCGGACGCGGGCTTGATGATTTTCATATTCAGCAGATACCACGCAGCAAGGAACGCCGTTGCCACCTGACCGATGACCGTGGCAACCGCCGCACCCATCATGCCCCATTTGAAGATAAAGATGAAGATGGGGTCAAGAATGATGTTGATCACGGCGCCTGCCAGCGTAGAGATCATGGCAAACCTGGGGTTTCCGTCCGCACGAATGATGGGGTTCATAGCCTGACCAAACATATAGAACGGGATGCCCAGCGTGATATAGAAGAAATACTCCTGTGAGTGGTGAAAGGTCTCCTCATTCACCGTGCCGCCGAACATGGCGATGATGCCGTTCGCGAAAATGAGATAGACCGCCGTTAAAGCAAGACTGCTGACAACGATCAGCACGACGGCATTGCCCACGCTGCGTTTTGCTTTCTCCATCTCATTTCTGCCCAGCGCCATACTGACAAAGGCACAGCAGCCGTCGCCCACCATGACGGCGATGGCCAGCGCCACGACGGTCAGTGGGAAAACAACGGTGTTGGCCGCGTTGCCGTAAGAACCGAGGTAGCTGGCGTTGGCGATAAAGATCTGGTCAACGATATTGTAAAGCGCGCCCACCAGCAGCGAGATGATGCAGGGGATGGCGTACTGACGCATGAGCTTCCCGATACGCTCCGTCCCCAAAAACTGATTCCCATTTTCCATAAAAAAATCACCTTTCTTTCAAAATAACAAGAAATGCGCAAGTCCCAACACATCCGGACTTACGCATTTCTGCCACACGATTTGCCTATGCAATTTTCGCCCATTCTGCCATTTCTCCCACGATTTCACAAAAAAGCGCGTGGCTCCTCTGCAACTGGCTTTACGCAGAAACGCCACACGCTGTATGTTTATTATAGCAGAAGAAAATCGGATTTTCAAATGATTTTCTTCAAATTACAGGTTGTCTCTTTCGCAAACGGACTTTTTTACTCCGTATGTCTCTCCAGCGCGGCGGCAAGATGCCGGCGGTACTCCTCCCGCACGTCCGGCGGGCCCAGCAGCTCCACATCCGCCCCAAGGCCGAACAGCCAGCCGTAAAACTGCTGGCTCACCGCCACCGGGACCGTGAGGGTGAAGTGCTCCGCCCCGTCGGGCACCAGCATGACATCCATGCCGAAGCGATCCAGCATGACGTGAGCCATCCGGTTCTCGCACTTCAGGCGCACCTGCCGCTCCTGACCGGAGAACATGCCGAAATGGCGGCTGGTATAGGCGGACATATCCACCCCGGCGCAGGCCGCGTCCCGCTCCTGCTCCAGCGGCCGGGCGTCCGCCATGCGATCCACCCGGTAATGGCGTTTTTCGCCGTTCTGAAGCGCCACGAGGTAATAGCGCTCGTCACTGCGCAGCAGACCCACCGGACTGACCTCATAGGCTGCGCCCTCCTTCCGGAACACCTTTGCCTTCTGCACGTCATAATCAAAATAGCGGAAGGACAGCATCCGGCCACCGCCGATGGCGGTGTGGATGGCGTCAATGGTGTAGAGCACTGCCTCGTTCATGGTCTTGTCCCGGCCGGAGACGTAGACCTGGCGCTGGAGGGCCGCCGCCTGCCAGCGGGAACACAGTTGCTCCAGCTTTTTGATGAGGGAGCGGCTTTTGCCCTCGGAGATAAAGCGGGAGGACTGGACAGCGTCCACCAGCAGCTTCAGCTCTGCCAGCTCAAAGGGGCGGGAGGCCAGATAGTAGCCCTTCCGGCGCTCCAGCTCCACGTCCCAGCCCCGGCGGCGCAGGATCTCCATATCGTCATAGATGCTCTTGCGTTCGGCGGAGATCTCCTCCCGGCTGAGCGCAGCCAGCAGCTCGGAGAGCGGCACGGGATGCTCCTCGTCGCTCTCCCGGTTCAGCACCTCCAGCAAAACCAGCAGTTTTTCCTTTTGATGAATCCCGCGGGGCATGGACGCCACCTCCGTAATTGCGCTTTTTTTTGGGGGGATGTAGTTTCAGCAAGGTTGATAAATTGGGGTTTGGCAAAGAAAGGCAAAGTTATCTGTTATGATGTAGGGCGGGTG
>USIZ01000081.1 GCA_900554855.1 uncultured Eubacteriales bacterium
TCCGATCTCCCGGCCTGCGCGTCTACGCCGGTGCCGACGAGCTGCCCCGTGTCCTGCGTGGCCTGGGCATTGCCATCATTTCCACTTCCAAGGGCGTCATGACCGATAAGGCTGCTCGTGCGCAGCACATCGGCGGCGAAGTCCTGGCGTTTGTTTGGTAAGGGAGGTTACGAGATATGTCCAGAATTGGTAGAACTCCCGTGACCATCCCCGCCGGCGTCACCGTTACCGTCGCCGACGGCAATGTGGTCACTGTCAAGGGCCCCAAGGGCACCCTGACCGAGACCTTCAGCCCCATCCTGACCATTGCTCAGGAGAACGGCGAGCTGACCGTCTCCCGCCCCAACGATCTGAAGGAAACCCGTGCGCTGCACGGCCTGACCCGCAGCCTGATCCACAACATGGTGGTCGGCGTGACCGAAGGCTTCAAGAAGCAGCTGGAGATCAACGGCATCGGCTACCGTGCTGCCAAGCAGGGCAAGCAGATCGTCCTGAACGTGGGCTATTCCCATCAGGTCTTTGTTGACGAGACTGACGACATCTCTCTGGAGCTGGTCGATCCCAACCACATCAACGTGGTTGGCTGCGACAAGCAGAAGGTCGGCCAGGTTGCCGCTGAGATCCGTTCCATCCGTCCGCCTGAGCCTTATAAGGGCAAGGGTATCAAGTACGTTGACGAGGTCATCCGCCGCAAGGAAGGCAAGACCGGCGCCAAGAAGAAATAAGGAGGTGTGCCTAAATGATTAACAGACCCAATACCAACGCGCAGCGTCTGAAGCGCCATAAGCGCGTCCGCGGGAAAATCTCCGGCACGCCCGAGAGACCTCGCCTGAATGTGTTCCGCAGCGAGACCAACATCTATGCTCAGGTCATTGACGATGTCAACGGCGTGACTCTGGTCTCCGCTTCTTCCCTGGAAAAAGAGTTTGGCGGCAAGGGCGGCAACGTCGAAGCTGCCCGCAAGGTCGGCCAGATGGTCGCCGAGCGTGCCAAGGCCAAGGGGATCGAGAACGTCGTGTTTGACCGCGGCGGCTATATCTACCACGGCCGCGTCCAGGCTCTGGCTGAGGGTGCCCGCGAGGGCGGCCTGAACTTTTAAGGGGAGGAGGAAACACAATGGCTAGATTTGATAGAGATCAGCGGAAGGATGACATGATCGAGAAGGTCGTCTACCTGAACCGCGTCAGCAAGACCGTCAAGGGCGGCCGCGTCATGAAGTTCTCCGCTCTGATGGTCGTCGGCGACGGCAAGGGCAAGGTGGGCTTCGGCCTGGGTAAGGCCGCTGAGGTCCCCGAGGCGATCCGCAAGGGCATCGAGGATGCCAAGAAGAACATGATCACCGTTGCCATGACCGGCACCACCATTCCCCACGAGACCATGGGTGTCTTCTCCGCTGGCCGCGTGCTGCTGAAGCCCGCTCCCTCCGGTACCGGCGTTATCGCTGGCGGCCCCGTCCGTGCCGTCATGGAAGCCGCCGGCATCTCCGACATCCGTACCAAGTGCCTGCGTTCCAACAACCCCCAGAACGTCATTCGCGCCACTTTCGAGGGCCTGAAGGCACTCCGCACTCCTGAGCAGGTCGCCCAGACCCGCGGCAAGAGCGTGGACGAGATCGTGTAAGGAGGGCTTACGAAATGGCTAATCTGAACATTAAGCTCGTCAAGAGCCTCAATGGCCGCCATGCGAAGCACATCGCTACGGCTGCCTCTCTGGGCCTGCGGAAGATCGGTGACACCACCGTTCAGCCCGACAACGCTCAGACCAAGGGCAAGATCGCCCAGATCGGTTACCTGCTGCAGGTGACCGAGCAGCAGTAAGGAGGTGCACAGCATGAAACTTTCTGAACTGTCTCCCGCCGCCGGCTCCACCTTCGACGTCAAGCGCAAGGGCCGCGGCCACGGTTCCGGCAACGGCAAGACTGCCGGTAAGGGCCACAAGGGTCAGCTGGCCCGCAGCGGCCACACCCGCATCGGTTTTGAGGGTGGCCAGATGCCTCTGGCCCGCCGCCTGCCGAAGCGCGGCTTCCACAACATCTTTGCGAAGCCTCTGACCGCTGTCAATGTGTCCGCTCTGAACAAGTTCGAGGACGGCGCTACTGTCGATGCCCAGGCTCTCCTGGCTTCCGGCGTGCTGTCCAAGTGCGAATACGGCGTGAAGATCCTCGGCAACGGTGAGATCACCAAGAAGCTCACCGTCCAGGCCTCCGCCTTTTCCGCTTCCGCTAAGGAGAAGATCGAAGCCGCAGGAGGAAAGGCCGAGGTGATCTGAGATGTTGGAGACCATCCGTAACGCATGGAAGATCCCCGAACTGCGGAAGAAGTTGCTGATGACTGCGTTCATCATCCTCATCTTCCGTCTCGGCAACAACATCCCCGTCCCCTATGTGGACACCGCTCTGCTTTCCAACTACTTCGCAAGCTCCAGCGCAACGATCTTGGGCATGATGAACGTCATGAGCGGCGGCGCCTTTGGCCGCGCCACCCTCCTGGCCCTGGGCATCCAGCCCTATATCAACAGCTCCATCATCATCCAGCTGCTGACCATCGCCATCCCCGCTCTTGAGCGGCTGGCGAAGGAAGGCGGCGAGGATGGCAAGAAGAAGATCGCTGCCATCACCCGCTATGCCACCGTGGCGATCGGCCTGCTTCAGGCCTTCGGCTACTACATGCTGTGCCGTTCTCAGAACTTCCTGACCGACACCGGCGTGTTGCCTGCCATCGTCGTCATCCTGGTGTTCACTGCCGGCTCCGCCTTTACCATGTGGCTGGGCGAGCAGATCACCGAGTTCGGCATTGGCAATGGTATTTCCGTCATCCTGTTTGCCGGCATCATCTCCCGTGTGCCCACCGCCGTGTTCGCTCTGTACACCGGCATCTACAACTGGGTCACCGGCGCGACCGGCACCAACGTGCTGCGGATCCATCCCGTCGGCGCCGTGGGCATCGTCCTCGGTATGCTGGCTCTGGTGGTGTTCGTTGTGTTCATCACTCTGGCTGAGCGCCGCCTGCCTGTGCAGTATGCCAAGCGGGTCGTCGGCCGGAAGATGATGGGCGGCAACTCCACCAACATCCCCATGAAGGTGAATATGTCCGGCGTTATGCCCATCATCTTCGCCCAGACCATCGCATCCATTCCCGCTACCATCGCGGCCTTCGTGCCCAAGTGGCAGAACAGCGCATTCATGCGTGCGTTCGACACCACCAGCGTGATCTACTGCGTGGTCTATTTCCTGCTGATCATCGGTTTCAGCTATTTCTACGCCACCATTCAGTTCAACCCCGTGGAAGTGGCCAACAACCTGAAGAAGCAGGGCGGTTTCATCCCCGGCTTCCGTCCGGGTCGGCCCACTGTGGAGTTCATCAGCAAGGTGCTCAATAAGATCACCATGTTTGGCGCGCTCTACCTGTCCGTGATCGCAATTCTCCCCATCGTCACCGGCGCCATCATCGGCGCCAGCTACCTGGCCATCGGCGGCACCTCGGTCATGATCGTGGTTTCCGTCGCCCTGGAGACCCAGAAGGCTCTGGAGGCTCAGATGATGATGCGGCATTACAAGGGTTTCCTGGAGTAAGGAGTGCGTAATATGAAGCTGATCCTGTTGGGCGCCCCCGGCGCCGGTAAAGGCACTCAGGCCGAGATCATCAGCAAGAAGCTGAATATCCCCACAATTTCCACCGGCAACATCCTGCGGGCCGCCGTTGCAAACGGCACCCCCGTGGGACTGAAGGCCAAGGAATATATGGACGCCGGCAAGCTGGTTCCGGATGACGTCATCATCGGCGTCATCACGGAGCGGCTGGCCGAAGCCGACTGCCAGAACGGCTACATCCTGGACGGCGTGCCCCGCACCACCGCCCAGGCTGAGGCCCTGGAAAAGGCCGGCGTGAACTTTGACGCCGTCGTGTCCATCGAGATCTCCGACGAGGAGATCGAACAGCGCATGACTGGCCGCCGCACCTGCATCAAGTGCGGCGCCACCTACCACGTCGTCGCCGCGCCCCCCAAGCAGGAGGGCATCTGCGACAAGTGCGGCAGTGTGCTGGAGCAGCGCAAGGACGACAAGCCCGAGACCGTCAAGGCCCGCCTGGTGACCTATCATCAGGAGACCGAGCCCCTCAAGGACTTCTACGCCGAGCGCGGGGTGCTGAAGAGCATCCAGAATCAGCCCACCATCGAGGCCACGAATGCGGTCATCATGGAGGTGCTGAAGTGATTAAGGGCAACTGCTTGTCTTTCACCCCCCATCAGATCGACCTGATGCGCAAAGCGGGGCGGCTGACAGCGATGGCGCGTGCCTATGCGGGCACGCTGATCCAGCCCGGCATCACGACTCGGGACATCGATCACGAGGTCGAGAAATTTATCAAGAAGCACGGTGGTTATCCTTCCTTCTATCACCTGTATGGCTTCAAGGGCGCCTGCTGCATCTCCGTCAATGATGAGATCATCCACGGCGTACCCGGCGGCTATAAGCTGAAGGAGGGAGACATCGTCTCGGTAGACGTGGGCGCCTGCATTGGCGACTACCACCTGGACCGCAATAAATGCGTGACCGGCGGTTACCACGGCGACTGCTGCGGCACCTTTGCCTGCGGAGAGATCTCTCCCGAGGCAAAGCGGCTCATCGAAGTGACGGAACAGAGCTTCTGGAAGGGCTTCGAACAGGCCAGACCCGGCAACCGAGTATACGATATTTCTCGCGCGGTGCAGACCTACGCGGAGGAAAACGGCTACAGCCTGGTCCGGGAGTACACCGGCCATGGAATTGGCCATACCGTCCACGAGGACCCGGAGGTCCCGAATTATGTGCCCGAAAGCGGCAGAAATGAGCGCCTTGTCCCCAATATGGTCATCTGCGTGGAGCCGATGGTGAACGCCGGTACGGCGGACATCCGGAACAAGTGGATGCCGGACGGATGGGCGGTGCCCATGACTGCCGACCATAAGCTGGCGGCACATTACGAAAACACCATTCTCATCACCGAAGCCGGGCCGGAGATCCTGACCCGCTGCGACGAGGATTGAGTATGGCATATACCAAAGGCGAAATCGTTCTTTCCCTGAAAGGCCATGACGCCGGCGGACTGTTCTGCGTGCTGGACGCGCAGGACGGCTTTGTCCGGATCGTGGACGGCAAGGGGAGAAAGCTGGCTGCCCCGAAGCGCAAGCGCGAGAGTCATCTCAGACGGGCAGGAACCAGCGCACATCCGGCAATCGTCAGATTGCAAAGAGGCGAAGGCGTCAGCGACCGGGCTATCCGGCAGGCGCTTGCAGCCTTCCGCGATTCAGAACAGACCAGTATGGAGGGAAACCATTTTGTCTAAGAGTGATATGATCGAGCTCGAGGGTGTCGTCGTCGAGACCCTGCCCAACACCACCTTCAAAGTGGACATCGGCAATGGCCATGTGATCCAGGCCGGCATTTCCGGCAAGCTCCGCATGAACTATATCCGTATCCTCCAGGGCGATAAGGTGACGGTCCAGATGTCCCCTTATGATCTGACCCGCGGCCGGATCACCTGGAGAAGCAAATAAGGTCGCTCCGTACCGCTTCGGCGGCGGAGCTTCCGCCCTTCCGGCAGCACAGCCGGAAAGCGCGGCATACGCCCTCTGGACAAGGGAACGGCGCCGCGCAGCAAAACAGGAGGTAAAACGATGAAAGTAAGACCGTCCGTTAAGCCTATGTGCGAAAAGTGCAAAGTCATTAAGCGCAAGGGCAGAGTTATGGTGATTTGTGAGAATCCCAAGCATAAGCAGAGACAGGGTTAAGGAGGTGTATTGATAATATGGCACGTATTGCTGGTATTGACCTGCCGAAGGACAAGCGAATTGAGATCGGCCTGACTTATATCTATGGTATCGGCCGCACCAGTGCGGACAAGATTCTGGCCGCCACTGGCATCAGCCCCGACACCCGCGTTCGGGACCTGACCGAGGATCAGGAACAGCTGCTCCGCGATGAGATCGACAAGAACTATATGGTGGAAGGTGACCTGCGCCGCAATGTGGCTATGGACATCAAGCGCCTCATTGAGATCGGCTCCTATCGCGGTATGCGTCACCGCAAGAGCCTGCCCGTCCGTGGTCAGCGTTCCAAGACCAACGCCCGTACCCGTAAGGGCCCCAAGAAGACCATCGCGAATAAGAAGAAGTAAGGAGGGATAAGCAATGGCAAACGTTAAGAAGAAGGCCGCGACGAAGAAGCGTCGCGATCGTAAGGTCGTCGAGAAGGGTGCCGTGCATATCCGCTCTTCTTTCAACAACACCATGGTCACCGTGACCGACGCTCAGGGCAATGCGCTGTCTTGGGCTTCCTCCGGTGAGCTGGGCTTCCGCGGTTCCCGTAAGTCCACCCCCTATGCCGCCCAGATGGCCGCTGAGACCGCT
>USIZ01000082.1 GCA_900554855.1 uncultured Eubacteriales bacterium
CTCACGGCACGGCCCATCTGTCCCGGCCCAGCTCCTCCGCCCGCCAGCTCATCGCGGCGGCGCTGGAGCTCTATGAGCGGCAGGTGGACGAGCGGCTGCTGGTGCGGCGGCTCTATCTGACGGCCTGTCATGTGATCCCGGAGGCTGAGGCGGCCAAAGAAGCCCAGTGGGGCCAGCTGGATCTGTTCTCCGACCAGAATGCCGCTCAGAGCGAACAGGAGGCCCTTGAGCGGGAGCGCAGGATCCAGGAGACCCTGCTTACCATCAAGAAGAAGTTCGGTAAAAACGCCGTTTTAAAGGGCCTGGATCTGGAGGAGGGGGCTACGGCCCGGATGCGCAACGACCAGATCGGCGGCCACAAGGCGTAAGGGGGTGCAGTTATGGGAAACTATGATGACATCATAGATCTGCCTCACCACGTCTCCGAGACGCACCCGCCCATGTCCCGGGCTGACCGGGCGGCGCAGTTTTCCCCCTTTGCCGCTCTCACCGGCTATGACGCGGCAGTGCGGGAGACCGACCGGGTGACCGAGCGGCGCATCGAACTGGACGAGGGAGTCAAGGCGGAGCTGAACGCACGGCTCAATTGCATTCTGGAGCATCTGCCGGAACACCCGCAGGTCAGCATCACCTACTTCGTGCCGGACGAAAAGAAAAGCGGCGGCGCCTACCGCACCGTCACCGGCGCCGTCCGAAAACTGGACAGCTTTGCCAAGACCCTCACCCTCGTCGACGGGACAGTTGTTCCCATGGAGGAGATGGTCCATGTGGAATTGTGGAATACTGGAAGATGAGAACAGGATTAAAAAGGAATTGATTTTTGCCTGTATGTCTATTCAATGGAAAGAGAGTGTGATATATTAGTTTTATACAAAAACTAAAAAATGAGAGCTTTGGAGATGAGGGTATGGAAGAACTGATTAACTCTGGTTGTTTTAATCTTCGAACTGTTGACGAGCCTATCAACTTTGGTGAGGGGTTTACCAAATTAAAGCTATCCAGTGAGCAGCGGGCGGATATGAGTATGTTTTTACAGCAGGTGCCAAGTCTTGCGGCGGCTGATTCGCTGGCAAACGCATATGTTGCCACTTTTCCTGATGGTGTTACCCACGACCTTGTAAAGCTGAAAAATGGCGGCTATTTCTCAATGTGGAGGACCGAGAACGGAACCTTTGGCGGGGCTGTTCCGTTACAAAAGATGACTGCTCAAGCGGCGGTGCTTGGTGCCGTTTCTACCATGGCGCTGGTAAGTGGACAGTACTTTATGACGCAAATCAATAATAAACTTCGTGTTATGGAAATGAGCTTGGATAAAATCTTAGAGTTTCTGTATGGGGATAAAAAAGCTGAACTCATGTCTGAGATGAGTATTGTAAAGTTTGCGTATGAGAATTATAGCAGCATTATGCGGTATGAAGCACAACGGATGGCAACTTTGACCAGCCTTCAGAATGCACGTGCAGTGGCAATGAAGGACATCGAGTTCTATATTAGCGACCTTACTTCTACGGTCTACAGTAAGGATGAGTCTGACGTTATTACACTGGCAGAAAAGGCGTTTCAGATTAAAGAAAGTCTGGAGCTTTCGATACAGTTGTATTGTGCAAGCAATTTGGCGGAAGTTTACTATTCTCAGAATTATGATGAGACATTTTTGAACTATATTGAGGATGATCTTACAACTTATATTGATAAGTGCGAGAAACGTATTCTTGGGTGTTTCAGTGCATTGAATACAAGACTGGATGCATTTAAAGGACACCTGCTTAAAAAAGTCGATAAGTCTGCGCAGGTGGAACGAATTGAACAGGAGCTGGCGAAACTGAACAGTGCAGAGAAATCACCTGTTCGCATATCGGTCGAAACTTCTATGGAAGCTGCCAGGAGAAACCCGGAGTTTTACATTACATCTTCCGGTGAACTTTACATGAAGGATTGAGCAACGATGAGCCTTTTTACTGCGGACGAACTGAAATTGTTGAAAAAACTCGGCTTTCAGGACTCAGTTCAGAATATTTCTGAGGACGATGACCTGTGGGCTGATATTGAAGATCAAGTGGGTGATTACTTGACTCTGCGTTGTCTCGATGAAAATTATGAGCCAAATGAAGAAGGGGTCATCTGCGAAGCTATTCTGGATAAACTTCCGTAACAGCAAAGACAGCCGCCGTCTGCCTGCAGGCAGACGGCGGCTGCTTTATCGTTCAGGGTACAGCGCCTTTTTCCCATCCAGCACTGCGCTCTGGAGCGCGTCGCCGTGGTAGACCAGCTTGAGGGAGAAGAAGGGTACCCGCTCGTCCAGCAGACGCAGAAAGATCTTGTCCCCCTGCCAGATGTTTTTGGTGAGCAGCTCGTCCTTGTCGATCCACTCCAGCACGCCCTCGTCGCACTCCTTGAGCGTGCCCTCAAAACGGTCGCTCCAGAAGAGGTGCATATACTCGGTGCCCCACTCGTCGGAGACGAAGGTGACGATGCCCCGGTACTCCCAGTCCAGCATGGTAAGGCCGGTCTCCTCCCGGACTTCCCGCAGGGCGCACTCCTCCGGGCTCTCGCCGGCTTCAAACTTGCCGCCGGGGCCGACCCACTTATCCTGGTTTTCGTCGTTGGCCTTCTTTACCCGGTGGAGCATCAGGTACTTTCCGTCCCGCTCCAGGTGGCACAGCGTGGTGTTGCGTCCGTTTGTCATAGAAAACTCCTTTAGTACAACAAAGACCGGCCCTTATGCCAGGCCGGTCTGTTTTTTGCGTGTTCTGGCTTTTGAGGGGCTGGCCTTTGCCGCTTCCACCGCCCGCTCCTCGTCGGTTTTGAGGTAGTCCATCAGCGCGTCCAGTCCAATACCCTGCTTGGCGCTGACATAGAAGATCTTCTCACACCCCGCCAGCCGCAGCCAGCGCTCAGCCCGTTCCGGGTCGCCGTCTGGGCGGTCGATCTGGGTGACGATGCCGATGGTCTCCCGGTTGGTGGAGGTTGTGATGCCGGGGGAGTAGGTGGAAAATTCCTCAATGGAGGAGATGAGCAGACCCACCACATCCGCCTCATAGGCGTACAGCGCCAGCGCCCGCCCCAGGTGCTTGCTCTCGCAGTATTCGCCCGGAGTGTCGATGATGGCGTCGCCGTATTTGATGTACTGGGTCTTGTCGTAGTGGATGCCCTCGCCCCGGAGCGCCTGCTTCAGCGTCGTTTTGCCGCTGCCACTGCGGCCCATGAAGATGATCTTCCGCATGGCGGCGTCAGGTCTTTGTAATGGGGCAGACGGTGCAGCCCAGGGTATTCTGACAGTAGCGGGTGAGATCCTCCATGGCCTGCTCCACCTGAGCGACCAGACCGGTGAAGATCAGCGTGCCGCTGAAACGATCCACAAAGCTCAGATCCACGCCGGAGGATTTGATGGCGATGTCGGCGCAGATGATGCTGGTCTCGCTGGGGGTGACAGTGACGATACCGATGGCGGCCTTGCTGTAATCCAGCTTGGGATCCAGACCCAGCTTGCGGTAGATCACCGGGTCGGGGTTTGCGATGATATGGGCCAGCGTGATCTGTTTGCCAGGCACAGTCTCCTGCACCAGACGCATATTGTTCTGAAAGCCGGTGGCGGTCATATCTGCCATGGCGCTTCACCTCCACAGTTATTTACGATTTTATTCTACTCCGCTCGGCGTGGAAAAGCAAGTGGGAAACGGAAAAAAGCGGACATTTTGCGTCATCTTGCCGCCTTGTGAAATTTGCGCCAGTAGACAAGAAGGGAGCCCAGCGACAGGGCGAGCCGAAGGCCGAGGGCCAGCAGGAACTGGGGCGAGCCGGGGGTGTGGATGGACTGACCGATGCACACTTCCAGCACGATGAGCGGCAGAAAGCCCAGCATGCCGCCGCCCAGATAGGGCCAGAAGTCCGCGCCGGTGGCTCCCATATAGAGGCTGACCACATCACAGGGGAGCAGGCCCATGATACGGAGGGTGAAGGTGAAGAAAAAAACGTTGCCGCTCTGAATGTCCTGCAAATGCTGGGCCTTCGGATAGCGCACCAGCAGCTTGTCCACCGATGTGCGGCCCTGCCAGCGCCCCATCCAGTACATGACCACGGTGCCCAGCCCCAGCCCGATGGTCACCACCAGCAGGGCGGCGGGGAGGGGGAAGAGCAGGCCGCTGGCAATGCACAGCACTGTGACCGGAAAGAAGATGGACAGGCTTTTGCAGAGAAAGAACAGGATCATCACCAGTGCCGCCATGATCGGGCTTTCCGGCGTGTAGGCCAGTAGTTCCTCCGCCGTGATGCCGCCGCCGGTCAGGATGCGGTGGGTGATCAGCAGACCCATGAGCAGAAGCGGGATGCAGGCGGAGACAATATGGATCGTGCGGATGATTTTTTCCTTCATGGCAAATGCGTCCTTTTAAAATTTGATGGTTTCTATTATAATAGGGACAACGAAAATTTCAAGTCAGGAAAGCGGGGATGAATCATGGGAATCGCAGTCATTACCGGGGCCTCCAGCGGATTGGGGGCGGAGTTTGCGCGCCAGCTGCTGGGGCGGAAGGAACTGGACGAGATCTGGCTCATCGCCCGTCGGCGGGAGAAAATGGATGAACTCTGCGCCGCGCTGGCGGATCGGGCGCGAACGTGCCGCCTGCGGGTTTTGCCCATGGATCTGACGGAGGAGTCTGCACTTGCGGAGTACAGCGACCTGCTGGAGCGGGAGCGGCCGCAGGTCCGGTGGCTCATCAACGCCGCCGGGTTCGGCAAGATGGGCACCAATGAGGAGATCGGCCTGGAGGCACTGGACAAGATGGTGCTGCTCAACTGCAAGGCCGCCATGGATATGACCCAGCGCACCATGCCCTATCTGGTGCGGGGCAGCCATGTGCTGGAGATCTGCTCCACCGCCGCATTTCAGCCGCTGGGCGGGCTGGGGGTCTATGCCGCCAGCAAGTCCTTCCTGCTCAGTTACAGCCGTTCGCTTCATTATGAGGTGCGGGGGAAGGGGATCGTTGTCACCGCTGTCTGCCCCTATTGGATCAAGGACACGGAGTTTATTCCGGTGGCCCGGGAGACGAAGGACAGCGCCGCCGTGCGGCATTTTCCCTTTGCCTCCAAGTGCCGTCATGTGACGGCTTGGGCACTGAACGACGCCATGCTGGGCTTCAGCGTCTCCACCCCCGGGCCGGTGTGCTCCATCCACCGCCTGGTGGCAAAGTTCATTCCACGGGATCTTATGATGCTGGGGTGGGCCGGCCTTCGGCGGCTGTGAGGCGGTTGCAATTTTGCCTGAAATCGGATACAATAAAGTTTGACTGCAAGGCTGCGGCACAGAGGGGCAGATGACCGGCTGTGAGTGCCGCAGCCCGGTTCAATAAGCTCAATTTTTGGAGTTGATTCGATGAAAATATCCACCAAGGGTCGCTACGCCCTGCGCCTGCTGCTGGACATTGCGCTCCAGGGCGAGGGGGCGGTGGTCTCGCTCAAGGAGATCTCCGGCCGCCAGGGTATCAGCGTAAAATATCTGGAGCAGATCGTGCTCAAGCTCAACAAGGCCAACTGCCTGAAGAGCATCCGGGGTGTGCAGGGGGGCTATATGCTCACGAAGACGCCGGCGGAATACCGGGTCGGCGATGTGCTCCGGGCCGTGGAGGGCAGTCTGGCCCCCATCACCTGTTTGCAGAGCGAGATCAATAACTGCGAGCGCTGCGATCAGTGCGCTACCCTCTGGTTCTGGGAGGGTATGGACAAGGCCATCAACGACTATGTGGATCAGTATACCTTACAGGATTTTGTGGACCATATGAAGCTCTGAGTGCCGTGCTCCGGCGCGGCACATTTCTTTTAGCTAAAATCCTAGTGAAACGATAGCGTTTGTTGGGAGGATACTATGAACGTCTATTTTGACCACGCGGCGACCACATCCACCAGTGCCGCCGCCCGGGCAGCGGCACTGCGCGCCATGGAGGAGTGCTGGGGCAATCCATCCAGTCTGCACGCCGCCGGACGGCGGGCGGCTCAGCGCCTGGACGAGGCGCGCCAGAGCGTGGCACGCTGTCTGGCGGCTTCCCCGGCGGAGCTTTACTTTACCTCCGGCGGCACGGAGGCGGACAACTGGGCCATCACCCAGTGCGCCCGCATGAGGGCGCAGGCGGGAAAGTGCCATCTCATCACGTCGGCCTTTGAGCACCACGCCGTCCTGCACACCATGGAGCGGCTGGAGCAGAGGGGATTTGAGGTGACCTATCTCCCGGTGCATGAGGACGGCCTCGTGCGCGTGGAGGAGCTGGAGCGAGCCATCCGGCCGGACACTGCGCTGGTGAGCATCATGTATGCCAATAACGA
>USIZ01000083.1 GCA_900554855.1 uncultured Eubacteriales bacterium
GACGGAACCGGGTGACGGACTCCTCACCGTACAGGCTCTTGATGACGGCGTTCAGGGTGCCCTTCAGATCGGCCATGGTGATGCCCTTGTCCACGACCATGCCCTCGATCTGGTGGAACATGGGGGAGTGGGTGGCGTCCGCCTCGTCCTTGCGGTACACACGGCCCGGAGCGATGATGCGGATGGGGGGCTCGTGAGTCTCCATGGTGCGCACCTGCATGGGGCTGGTCTGGCTGCGCAGCAGCACGGCGTCGTTTTTGGGATCCTCCTCACCCTTGGTGATATAGAAGGTGTCCGTCCACTCACGGCCGGGGTGGCCCTCCTCGGTGTTCAGCTTGGTGAAGTTGTACTCGGCCAGCTCTACCTCGGGGCCTTCGGCCACGCTGAAGCCCATGCCGATAAAGATATCCTTCACCTCGTCCATGATGAGGGTGATGGGATGCTTGTGACCCAGCTCATGGGGTTCGCCGGGGATGGTGACGTCCACGGTCTCGGACTTCAGCTTCAGCTCCAGAGCCAGCTCCTCCAGGTGCTTGCTCTGCTGGGAGATGGCGTCGGTCAGGGCGGAGCGGACCTCGTTGGCCAGCTGACCCATCACGGGGCGCTCCTCGGCGGACAGGGAACCCATCTGCTTCAGCACGGCGGTGAGTTCGCCTTTCTTGCCCAGATACTTGACCCGCAGGGCATCCAGCGCGGCGGCGGTGTCCACCTTCTGAATGGACGCGAGCGCATCGGCACGGATCTGCGCCAGTTTTTCCTTCATTGTAAAAACTCCTTTACTGGTGTGAAAATTGACAAAATAAAAAGACCCTTCCTCCCACAATGGGGACGAAAGGCCAACCTTCCGCGGTACCACCCGCATTCGGATCCCGGAAAGATCCGCACTTAGAGATGGGGTAACGGCCATCAGCCGGTCCGGCATTTCCTCCGAACTGCTCCCGGGCGAACCGATCCCGCTTCCTCCACGCCCGCTTTCAGCCGGTGACAGGCGCTCTCTGATGGGGAAGGTGCAGGGATATTTTCCCGTTCTTCGCAAGATAACACACTATTTATATCACAACATTTTGCAGAGCGCAAGGGGGCGGCGAAAAAAACGGTAATATTTTGCCTGCAAAGTTCCCTTTTGCGCTATGGCGTGTTAAAATAATAAAGTTCATTCTGTGACTTTTCAGAAGGGGAGTGGAACAATGAGAATTGCGACAGCGCAGCAGATGCGCGATCTGGATCATATGACCATCCACGACCGGGGGGTGCCCTCGGACGTGCTGATGGAGCGGGCGGCACAGGGAATTTTAACGGCCTGCCTCAGCTGCATAGATCTTCCGGAAGGAAAACGTGCGGCGGTGTTCTGCGGCGCAGGGAACAACGGCGGCGACGGCGTGGCCGTGGCCCGGCTGCTGCTGGAGGCCGGGCTGACTGTACGGGCCTTCCTCGTGGGACGACGTGAAAAAATGACTGACGACTGCCGGGAGATGGAGCGCCGCCTGAACGCTGCGGGCGGCACACTGGAGGACTTTGATCCGGCGTCCGAGACCCAACGCGGCTTTTCTATGGAGGGCGACGTGCTGGTCGATGCCCTCTTTGGAATAGGTTTGAACTCGGATATTCGTGGAAACGCCGTGACGGCTATTCAGTGGATGAATGAAGCTCCGGCACCCACTGTGGCGGCGGACATTGCCTCCGGTGTGGAAACGGACACCGGCCGTGTGCTGGGCTGTGCAGTCAAAGCCGCTAAGACTGTCACCTTTACTCTGCCTAAGATGGGGCATCTAGTGGGAGACGGTGCGCTGTGCGCGGGGAATCTTATTGTCCACTCCATTGGTATTCCGGAGGAATTGGTGGATGGTATGGTCTATTCCGCCCAAAGCATTACGGCGGAGCTGGTACGCTCCTGGCTGCCGGAGCGTCCGGCGGACGGCCATAAGGGCACCTTTGGAAAATGCTATCTGCTCTGCGGCAGCACCGGTTATACCGGCGCGCCGATCCTGTCCTCCCGGGCGGCGGTACGCAGCGGCACAGGGCTGGTGTTCCTTGGAGTACCTGAGTCCATCTATACCATTGCCGCCGTCAAATCGGACGAGGCCATGCCTGCCCCGTTGCCGGCCGGAGAGGATGGAACGCTTTCGGCGCAGGCGCTTGAGCCTGTGCTCACCAAGATGGCAGGCTGTGACGCGGCGCTCATCGGCCCTGGCCTTGGCCGGAGTGAGGGCGTAGAGGAAGTGGTCCGCCGTGTGATGGAGACGGTGCAGTATCCGCTGGTGCTGGATGCTGACGGCATAAATGCCATTTCCGGGCATATGGATATTCTGTACCGGCGGAGGGAGTCCCCGACGATCGTGACGCCTCATGATGGGGAGTTTGCCCGGATGGGCGGCGACCTGTCCGACGGGGATCGGGTGACGGCGGCCCGGAAGTTCGCCATGACCTTTGGCTGCCTGCTGGTGCTCAAGGGTCATCGTACGATCATCTGTCTGCCCGATGGTGAGATCTTCGTCAATACCACCGGAAATTCCGGCATGGCCAAGGGCGGCAGCGGCGATGTGCTCAGCGGCATTCTGGTGTCGCTGTTGGCGCAGGGGCTGCACCCGGTCAAGGCGGCGGTGTGCGCGGTCTGGATCCATGGCCGGGCAGGTGACCTGTGTGCGGAGAAGTTCGGCGAGCGGGCTATGACGCCATCGGATATGATCGCCGTACTGGGCGAAGTTTTTAAGGAATTGGAGTGAAGCTGTGTGCGCCTGAGACTGGGTGCACTGATGATGACCCTTCTGCTGGGCCTGACGGCCTGTGCGGGAGGTCGGAGCGCGTCCGGCCTGGATGCAAAATATCGCAGCTATTATGCCGCACTGACCGGGTTTTCCGGCCGGTGCACCGTGACGGCGGACTATGGAACCAAGGTTTATGAATATGAACTGGCGCTGGCCGGTGATCTGACGCAGGGTGAAGCGGAAGTGACTGCGCCTGAGAATATCGCCGGGGTACGGTTCCAATGGGCGGACGAGGACGGAGCGCTTGTCTATGACGGCGTGACGCTGGAGACGGGAGAACTGTCCCCGGACGGCCTGTCTCCGGCGGATGCTGCGCCGCTGGTGCTGACCGCACTGGCGGAGGGGCGGCAGCTCTCTGCCGGAGAACAGAAGCTGGATGGGGAAGAGACCGTCTTCCTCGAATTGGCGAACCCAAAGTCTCAGGATGAGGATAATCGGGTTTTGTGCTGGCTGGAGAAAAGTGACGGCGCTTTGCGCCGGGCGGAAGTGCTCAGCGCAGGTATGACCGTGGTCACGCTTGTTTTTTCGGAATTTACCTATACATTTGATATTCAGGAATAGAAGGTTGACATAAATGAATGATCTGCAAAAGAGAACCTGGGCGGAGATCCATCTGGGGCGGCTGGCCGACAACTACCACGCGCTGCGTGCGCTGGCGCCCGAGAGCAAATTCGTCGGTCTGGTCAAAGCCAACGCCTATGGACACGGCGCGGTGCCGGTGGCGCAGAAGCTGACGGAACTGGGGACGGACTATCTGGCGGTGGCCTGCCTGGATGAGGCACTGGAGCTGCGCCGGGCAGGGATCGAGACGCCTGTTCTGATCCTCGGCAATACGCCCCCGGAATACACCAGGGAGCTGATGGATGCGCATATCACCCAAAATGTCTATGATCCTGCGCTGGCAAAGGAGTTCTCCCGCCGGGCGCTGGAGCTGGGCGGAAAGCTGCTGTGCCACCTGAAGGTGGACACCGGTATGTCCCGGCTGGGTATTCTCTGTGACGAGGCGGACATGGCCGTGGGCGTGGATGCGCTGGAGGAGATGGCTAAGCTGCCCGGGCTGGACTGCGAGGGCATCTTCATGCACTTTGCAGATGCCGACTCCTGTCCGGAGTACTCCAAAATGCAGATCCGCCGCTTCCATCAGGTGCTGCGGGAGCTGAAGAACCGGGGCGTGGAGTTCCGCCTGCGCCACTGCTGCGCCGGTGCGGCCACGCTGAACTACCCGGAGGTGCATCTGGATATGATCCGCCCGGGCATTCCGCTCTACGGCCTCTATCCAGACCCCTCCACGATGGATAAGATCAACCTGAAGCCGGTCATGGAGCTCAAGACCCGGGTCATCTCTCTGCGCCGCCTGCCCAAGGGTACCTGTGTGAGCTACGGCCGCACCTATACGCTGGAGCGGGACAGCCTTGTGGCCGCCGTGCCGGTGGGCTATGCCGACGGTCTGCACCGCAGCCTGAGCAACCGCATGAGCATGCTGGTGCGGGGAAAGGCGGCCCCGCAGATCGGTCGTATCTGCATGGATATGTGTATGTTGGACGTGACGGATGTGCCCGGTGTGCAGATGGGCGATGTGGTCACGGTGTTCGGGGATGGCGCGCCCCTCCAGACGCTGGCGGATACGGAGGGCACCATCACCTATGAGATGCTCTGCGCGGTGGCACCCCGGGTGCCGAGGATCTATCTGGACTGAGAACAGACTCGCTTTCTGACGCATAAGCTGGAATGGGAGACAAAGCGGTCGGGAGAAAAGGCGGCGCACCGTTCTTCCTCAGGGTATAAGGAGCGCCGCCCCGTGGGAAAATGAAAGTGACCTCGTTACATAGCCGTAACGAAGCCTACTTTGACCGCGGAGTGTGAATGTTGTGGATAACAGCGTCAGAAGAGGAGATATTTTTTATGCTGACCTGAGTCCGGTGGTCGGCAGTGAGCAGGGAGGCGTGCGGCCTGTCCTGATCATTCAGAATGACATGGGCAACCGGCACAGTCCGACGGTGATCGCCGCGGCGATCACATCCCAGATGAACAAGGCAAAGCTGCCCACTCATATTGAGCTGGTGGGGCAGGACTGCGGCCTGACCAAGGACTCCATTGTCCTGCTGGAGCAGATCCGAACGCTGGATAAGCGCCGCCTGCGGGAGCACATGGGACGGCTGGACGGCGCGCTGATGGACGAGGTGGATCGGGCCATTGCGGTCAGCTTCGGCCTGCACGCAAATGCAAAAGAGGTTTGAAGCAAATGGGAAAGAGAGGACAGTTTGCGGACCGTCCTCTCTTTTGCTTGGCGAAGCTTATTTTTCCCTGTTGGCGGCAGTCCTGCCGTTTGCGGCGTTGTCCGCGCCGTCCACGATGTCCTTGGCGGCATTGCCCACGCCGTCAACGGCGTCCCGGACGGCATCGGCGGCGTCGTGCACCACATTTTTGCCGCCGTCAATGACGTCGTCTGCCGCATCTTTTGCGGTGTCCCCGGCGGTTTCGGCCTCGTTGCGCACGGTGTCCCCGGCTTTGTCCAGCGTATCTCTGGCGTCCTCGGCCACACCGCCGTTTTCTGTGGCTGAGTAATTGCCGGGGTTTTGCGCGGCTTCCGGCTTTTTCTCCCGACCGCAGGCGGTCAGGGCGAGGGCAAAGGCCAGCGCAAAGGCGAGGACTGACCATCGTCTGTCCATCTTCATAATTCTCCTCCTCTGAAATCTGCATTTTCCGCTCAAAAGGGAGCGGCTGTTGTCAGTATGCGCCGCCGGAAAAAATTTAGTCCCGGAAAAATGCGCCGGACAAGCCGAAAAAATTTAAAATAGGATTGCATTCAGATAACGCTTTTGTTATAATCAGATTGTAATTAAGAATGCTTATTGTTTTGGAGGGGGATGAGATATGGAACAGCGACGTTATTCTCATCAGCGTGAGATCATCCTGCGCTGTCTGCGGGGACAGAAGACCCACCCGACGGCGGACATGATCTATCAGCAGCTGAAACCGGATCACCCAAAGCTGAGCCTTGGCACGGTATACCGCAACTTGAATCAGCTTGCGGACTGGGGGGAGATCACCCGGATGCCCTTCCATGTGGAGCGTTACGACGCGGATACTTCACCCCATGCCCATTTCTGCTGTGATGCTTGCGGACGGGTGTTCGACCTGCCCATGCCTGCGGGCGAGGATATGACCGCCTACTGCGGCGCATATGGCTATGAAATGCATCGGGAGGCGCGGCTGTTTTATGGCGTTTGCCGGGACTGCGCACAGAAGGCCAGGGCTTAAATAGGGTACCGTCAGCGCATAGGGCGCTGAGCCAACCATAAAAGGAAAACGAAAAGGAGTGTTGAAGCATGGAACTGAAGGGTTCTAAGACGGAAGCCAACCTGTGGACTGCCTTTGCCGGTGAGTCTCAGGCTCGCAATAAGTACACTTACTTTGCCTCTGCCGCCAAGAAGGCTGGCTATGAGCAGATCGCCGCTATTTTTGAGGAGACTGCCGGCAATGAGAAGGAGCACGCCAAGCTGTGGTTCAAGGAGCTGGGCGGCATTGGCGACACCGCT
>USIZ01000084.1 GCA_900554855.1 uncultured Eubacteriales bacterium
CTATCGGCAAGGCCTACTATGCCAAGATGCAGGGCCAGCCTGACGAGGAGTTTGCCGAGCTGTGCGGCAAGGTGGACGCGGCCATGGCTGCCATCGCCGCCAACAATGCTGCGCTGAAGGATCTGAAGGCCGCCGCAGAAGTGGTCATCGATGTGGATATTACCCTCGACGACGTGGCGGATGAGACTGCCGAGGCACCTGCCGCTGAGGAGACTGCCCCCGCCGAAGAGGCTGCTCCCGTTGAAGAGGCCGCTCCTGTTGAGGAGCCCACTGTGGACGATGTGGTTGCCGATGTGCAGGAGACTGTTGCCGAGGTGACCGAGGAAGCCCCCGCTGCCGACGAGCCCAAGGACGAGGAGTAATTCTCACATTAAGATAGAAAAAATCCGGAGCTTTCTGAAAGAAAAGCTCCGGATTTTTTTCGTTTAATCGACCGCGTTCAGGTATTCCTCCAGACAGACGCCCTGCGTGTGGATCTCCTCGGCTGCGTCGCGCCCCACATAGCGGTAGTGCCACGGCTCATAGCCGGTGCCGGTGATGTCGGTCTTGTCCTCGGGATAGCGCAGGATGAAGCCGTACTGCCAGGCGTTGTCGGCCAGCCAATTGTAGACCTGATACCCGGCGGAGTGGACGCCATCGGCATTGATGTCCACGGCAAGGCCGCTCTGGTGTTCGCTGTAACCCACGGCGTTGACCCACTTCAGCGCCTCTCTTCTGGCGTCGGATTCGGAATACCCCTGCTCTTCAAAAGACTTCACTTTTTCGTCCATCAGGCTTTGCTGCTTCTCTGCCGTGCGGTAGCCGGATGCCACGATCGGGTAGACCCCCTGAGAACGGGCATCATCAAACATCTGCTGAAGATCGGGATAAATGAGTTCGGCGATCTGCTGGCCGTTGTCCAGTGTTTTCAGCTCTGCATGGTACCCCTCCGGCAGACTGTGGGTGGAGTTGACCAGCATGAGCAGGTCGATCCCGTCGGCGTTGCCGTCCGTCGGAGTGGAAGCATCAGCGGGGGAGGAGGCGTCTGCCTCCACGGCTGAGCGGTCAGCGGTTCCGCTGCCGGAGTTTTCAGCGGTACTGCCGGAGCCGGATGCGGCGGGGGATGGTTCCAGAGCAGCGCTTGCTGCACCGCTGTACTCCTCCTGCTGGGCAGAGCGGGCCGCATCGACCTGCTGTGCGTCCCGCCGGGCCGGATCCTGCCTCAGCCTTGGAACACCAAAGGCCAGTGCGGCCAGAACGAACAGGACAATAATGACTGCCCGTATCGGATGACGGTGCTTTTTTCTCTCTGCCCGCCGGGGGCGGTAGTCATTCCGGTTCATTTCCGGGGCCTCCTTTCTGCGGGAGGATCACTGTGAATGTGGTGGAAGTGTCGTCGCTCTGAGCGGTCACCTCGCCGCCGTGCAGGCGCACAATGTCCCGGGCGATGGCGAGTCCCAGTCCGGCTCCGCCGGTAGCACTGCTGCGGGAGGCGCCCAGCCGGTAGAATTTTTCAAAGATGTCATTCAGTTTTTCCCGGGGAATGGCTCCGGGACTGGTGAAGCGGATGACCGCCTGTCCGGCCGCCTCCCGGGCGGAGACCCGGATGGGCCCAGTGTCCTCACTGTACGCGATGGCGTTCTTCAGAATGTTGTTGAATACCCGTGCCATTTTGTCCGTGTCGGCGTAAAGCGTCATATCCTCCGGCACATCCAGTTCCATGGTCTTGCCCCGTTCCTTCAGCTTGGGATAGAGCTCGTCGGAGATCTGCACCATCATGTATCACAGATCGACCTTCTCGCGCACAAGGGGCATGGTCTGAAAGTGATAGCGGGTGATCTCGAAGAACTCATTGATGAGCCCCTCCAGCCGGTAGGCCTTTTCCAGCGCAATGTGGGTGAACCGGGCGCGCTCCGCTTCCGGCAGGGCCTGTCCCTCGTCCAGCAGGCTGAGATAGCCGATCACGCTGGTCAGCGGCGTTTTGATGTCGTGAGCCAGATAGACGATCAGATCGTTCTTGCGCTGTTCTGCGGCCTGAGCCTGCTCGGTGCGCTGGTGCAGCTTGGTCTGCACCTCGGTGAGCTTTGAACGCATAAAATCCAGTTCCGGGCTCATCATGGCGATGGGTTCATCGGACTCCTGAGTCAGCTGATCCACCCCGGCGATGATCTGGTCAAAGTAGCGGGTGAACAGCATCATGGCCAGCCGGAGCATGATCAGAAAGGCGATCACAATGACGGCGATGATGATATAAACCAGATTATTCTGTACTTGATACCAGTAAAATTCCTGTCCCACAGACCAGCTTTGACCGGTCAGAAGACAGTAGATATTGACGATGGTGTCGGCAAAATGCCCCCGAAAACAGATCCGGGCGCCGATGACCAGCGCCATGGAGCCCAGGAGCAGCCCTAAGATCTGGAACCACAACTTGTTGAGCAGCCGCTGGTATTCCCGGCCGTTGATGCGCTTACCGTTCAATTTGATACCCCACTCCCCAGACCGTCTTGATGTATTTTGAGTGCTCTGCCGTGTCGCCCAGCTTTTCCCGCAGGTGGCGGACATGGACGGAGATGGTGTTGCTGCTCTTGCAGTAGTATTCATCTGCCCAGATGGCGTGGAACAGCGCCTCAGCGCTGACTACCTTGCCCCGCTGCTCCAGCAGGATGCGCAGAATGGAGAACTCCGTGGGGGTGAGGGAGACGAGCCTGTTGCCCACCCGGCACTCGTGGGTGGCGAGATTCAGCATCAGATCCCGGCAGCGCAGCACATCTACGTCAGTCTCCTCTGCGGCCTTGGCCGGATTGTACTTGGTGTAGCGGCGCAGCTGAGCCTTCACCCGGGCTACCAGCTCCAGCGGACGGAAGGGTTTTGTGATGTAGTCATCCGCCCCCAGCGTCAGGCCGGTGATCTTGTCCGTCTCCTCTACCTTGGCCGTCAGCATCAGAATGGGGAAGTTGTAGTGCTCCCGCAGCTGCTTGCAGAGGGTGAAGCCGTTCATGTCCGGCAGCATGACGTCCAGAATGGCCAGGTCGATTGGTTCTTCCGCCACGCACTTCAGCGCCGGTGCGGCGGAGTAGAAGGTGCGCACCTCAAAATTTTCGCTTTCCAGATAGAGCGCCACCAGATCGGCGATCTCCTGTTCATCATCCACGATCAGAATGCGTTCCGCCATGGTCTCATCTCCCTGATTCATTTACTGTTCCCATTATACAACGTTTTTTCGGCGCTGTTTGCTTCATTTTTGGATAGAAACTATTAAGGATTGCCTAAGAAACCGCCGCCATGCGTCTGCATGGCGGCGGCAGTTGTGATGTTTCTCGGCGGATTACTGGATCATCAGGCATCCGTCCTTGTCGTATTTCAGCAGCTGCATCTCCATCTTCTGGGCCTGCGCGATCTCGTCCATCTTGATCTGATCGGAGACGGAGGCGACAAAAGTGTAGGCGACGCCATGCTTCTTGGCGCGGCCGGTGCGGCCGATGCGGTGGACATAATACTCCTGCTCATCGGGCACGTCGTAGTTGAATACCGCATCCACATCGTCGATGTCCAGCCCGCGGGCAGCCACGTCAGTGGCCACAAGGATCTGCATTTTACCGGCCCGGAAATCCTTCAGCGTCTTTTCTCGGTTTTTCTGGGGAATGTCGCCGTGGATGGGGGCACAGGTGAAGCCGCGCATCTGGAGCAGAGCGGCCAGCCGGTCGGTCATGTTCTTCGTGTTGCAGAAGGCGATGGCGCGCTCATAGCCGCCGTTTTTCAGCAGAGCCACCATGGTGGGCAGCTTCTGTTCCCGGGTGTCCAGATCAATGCGGTACTGCTGGATATCGGGGCGGTTATCCTCCACCGGGCGGACGGTGATCTCCACTGGGTCGCGCTGGTAGACCCAGGAGATATCCATGACCTCCCGAGAGATGGTGGCGGAGAACAGGCCCAGATTTTTGCGCTGGGGCATCATGTCCAGAATTTTGGTGACTTCCTCAATAAAGCCCATGTCCAGCATCCGGTCAGCCTCGTCCAGCATGACGGTCTCCACCGAATTCAGCTTGACGGTATGGCGCTTGATGTGATCCATCAGACGGCCGGGTGTTGCCACCACGATCTGGGGCTTTTTCTTCAGCTGGCTGATCTGTTTTTCGATGGGCTGGCCGCCGTAAAGGCAGACCGCCCGGACGCCCTCCTTGTGGCTGCACAGCACCCGCAGCTCATCCACGATCTGGATGGCAAGCTCTCGGGTGGGAGCCAGTACCAGAGCGAGTACGTCGGTGGAGGCGGGATCAATGTGCTCCACGATGGGAATGCCAAAGGCAAAGGTCTTGCCGGTGCCGGTGGGGGCCTTGGCCACTACGTCCTTCCACTCCATCAGGCTGGGAATGCTGCCGCCCTGCACCGGGGTGGCCATGGTATAGCCCTTGTCGTTCAGGGCCTGCATCAGTTCGGGGGACAGCCCGAGGGAATCATATCGGATGTTTTCTTCGACTTCAACGCCGTTAATTTCCATTTTCGTCCGTATCCTTTCTATCTGACGGTACAATCCTACTTAGTCTAACACAAAGCGGGACCGGATGCAAGAATCAGAGAGAAATGCGGAGAAAAAGGGGATTGAAGTGAGATTAAATGGCTAAAGTACCGTTTTCATCCTCCAGCAGAATGAGCATTTTCTGCTCAGCCCCGGTGGCAGCGTTAATGCAGGAGATATAGTGCTGGCCGTTTTCCGCCTGGCAGATGAACTCCCAGCACAGCACCTCGTATTTGCCGTCCGTCGGGATGAGGGCCAGCTGTTCTTTCTGGATGGTCAGCAGGGGAGAGACGTTCTTCCGGGCGGCGTCTACGCTGATTGCCGGCACTTCAAGGGTGCGCTCCGTGTGATTGGAGAGGTAGGAGGTGGACTCGAAGCCCACGATGCTGCCCGTGTCCAGTGCGACAGTGATACTGCACAGATCCGGGTAGCAGAGCACTTCGCCTGCTCGATAGGCAAAGTTGACGGTCAGACGGTTCTCGCTCTCGTGGCGATACGTCTCTTCCATATCGGCATAGCCGGTTCGCTCCAGAAATTCCTGTGCTTTTTGGACGGCCTGCTCAGCGGAGAGCTGCCGCTGGGTCACGATGCGGGAGTTGGTCAGAGCAAGGATCTTTCCGCCCTGCTTGGTGACGCTCACATTCAATTCGCCTCCGTCCACAACGGCGGAGCAGGTATAAAACGGGATCTCGCCCCCGGCCTCGCCGGTCAGAGAGAAGATGCTCTCCCGCAGGCCGGTGCATTCTGCGGCGGCTTTGAGGGCCTGCTGGCCGGTCACCTCGTCCAGCCCTGCCAGCATTTTGGGTTCACTGCTGGCCAGATGGTCGGAGAAAGGGCCGTCATAGGTCATGGTGGGCAGCTCAGGGAAGTTGGTTTCGATGTTTTCATAGGAGCTGCCCGCCAGCACATTGCCACCCTCGCTGAGCTCGGAGAGCCGCCGCTCCACCGACTCCACGTCGTCCAGATCGGTGCTCCCGTCGTTGAGCTGCCCCTCCAGCGTTTCCAGCCGTTCCCGCAGTTGAGAGGTAGCGGTGGAGAGCGCCCGCAGATTTTCGGCTTCTGCATCGCTCAGGCCGCCGTTGGCGGCGGCGGAGCGGGCGAGGGCAGAGGCGTAGTCTCCCACCCGGGAGAGAAAGGCGGCGGTCTGTGCCAGCTCGAT
Organism: uncultured Eubacteriales bacterium; assembly: GCA_900554855.1. Taxonomy (GTDB): domain Bacteria; phylum Bacillota; class Clostridia; order Oscillospirales; family Oscillospiraceae; genus UMGS1766. The sequence continues at coordinate 5,658 of USIZ01000084.1, forward strand.
GTTGGCGTAAGGGAGCGCGCTCATGGCGGCCTGGGCTGTGGCCGCCTCGGATTGGATCTCCGCACTGAGCAGACTGGTCATGGCGGGTGTGACCACATAGATCTCCTTCTGCATGGCCGAGTCGATCCGGCTGACGCTGGAGACCAGCTGGGAAAACGAGCGCAGATAGCCGTTGGCGATGGAGCGCTGATAGACCGTCATTGTGCAGCGCAGCGACAGCACACACCCCACCAGTGCCAGAAAGAGCGCCGAAAGAAACGAGATCAACCGCACCCAGCCCCGCCGGGAAAGAGAACGCATCACAGTAAAAACCCCTCTCAGTGTAGTTCTTATTGACAGACTGCGCAGTTTTGCGGGAAGTATGCGAAAAAGGACTGCCGAAGCAGTCCTTTCAAAAAATAGATGCAGAGGAGGGAATTCTAATCTGATAAGGGGGCGCTATGTTACTATCTAGACTAATTTGGAATACCATGAGTTGAATTCTCTTATTGCAGTTCTCTCGTCCGTGTAAGGATTTTCAACAAGTTTAATGAGGCTATCGGCAAGCTGTGGGACGGCTTGTATATCTAATTTTGCCCTTTTGGCAAGGGCCTGCGCTTCTT
>USIZ01000085.1 GCA_900554855.1 uncultured Eubacteriales bacterium
CTGCGCATTTTTTCAGCCTTAAATCGAAATTATAAGAACGTAAAGCTTTCTGTGTGAAAGCGGTAATTATACAAGCGTTTATTATAATGCCGTACCCTTCTTAGGTATAAACAAACCCGACATATCCGTACCCTCTAATGCAAGCAGCTTTTGTTTTATTTCCACGCCGCCGGCATAGCCGGTCAGCCTGCCGCCGGTACCGACTACCCGGTGGCAGGGGATGAGGATGGAAATCTTATTGCGTCCGACTGCGCCGCCCACCGCCTGGGCGGACATGTGGGCAAGCCCCTGATGCTGCGCCAGTTTCTGCGCCAGCGCACCATAGGTCGTGGTCTGACCGTATGGGATCTGCAAAAGCAGTTCCCATACCGCCCGCTGAAATCCGGAACCGATGGGGTTCAACGGCGGCATAAAGTCCGGCTCTCTTCCGGTGAAGTAAACATCCAGCCAGTGTCTGGCCGCTGAGAGGACGGGAGTATTCCGCTCCGTCCACTCCTTGGGCAGTCCCCGGGCAAAGTACTTCTGACCGTCGAACCACACGCCGGTCAGCCCGATCTCGTCCGCGGCCAGCAGGATCCCGCCCATCGGAGAATTGTACCGCTGCGTAAACGTCATGGCTTTTCTCCCTTCTTTGCCCTCGGCCGGTAGTCCCGCATCTCCGGGATCGCGCCGCCGGCCACTGCCCACAGATACAGGCTCGTCACACTGCAATAGGGATGAAAGCGTCGGCGGTATTTTTCAAACAGCTTACGGTCGATTTTTCGATGATGGTAGACCATGCGCAGTCCGCGCTGGATAGCCAGATCGTCATAGCTGAAAATATCCGGGCGCTGCATGCAAAAAAGCAGGATCATCTCCGCCGTCCAGACGCCGATGCCTTTTAAGGCGCTCAATGCCCGGATGGCGTCCTCATCACTCATGTGCTCCACCGCGTCCAGATCAAATGCACCGGTATGCACTTTTTCCGCAAAGTCCGTGATGTATTCCGCCTTGCGGAAGGTCATGCCCAGCGATTGCAGTTTGGGCACGCCCGCCGCGAGAATGGTCTCCGCGTTTACCTCGCCCAGCGCGTCCTGCATCCGCCCCCAGACGGTCGCCTGCGCCTTGGTGGAGATCTGCTGTCCAACGATGTGGTGGACGACGGACGAGAACAGATCCGTATCTACCGCGCGGTCAATATGGCCGATGCGGTCAATGACCGCGCAGAGGCGCTTGTCCTTCTGCCGCAGATAGGAGAGCTCTGCTTCTCCATAGTCAAAATACATGGCGTTCCCTCACTCGTGTTCGCATCTTGCGTTCACTTTTTTGTTAAACTTTTCGTCATCCGGTATTTTAACGCCCTTGTGTAGGGCGGAGCGTTACAGGTAGCGGCCGGTGACGCTGTTTTGGTTGTCCCGGATCTCCCGAGGCGTGCCGCAGGCCACGATCCGGCCGCCGGATTCCCCGCCGCCGGGGCCCATATCGATGACATAGTCGGCGTTGTGGATCACGTCCAGATCGTGCTCGATGACGACAACGGTCGCGCCGCTGTCCAACAGGGTCTGGAAAACGCCCAGAAGCACCTGCACATCCAGCGGATGCAGGCCGATAGACGGCTCGTCAAATACAAAGACGGAATCCGTCTGGCTCTTCCCGATCTCGCTGGCCAGCTTCAGACGCTGGGCTTCGCCGCCGGACAGACTGGGAGTCTCCTCCCCCAGCGTCAGGTAGCCCAGCCCCAGCTGCTTCAGAATGGACAGTCTCTGATAGACTGCCTTTCTGTCCTTGCAGAAGTCAAGTGCGGAGTTCACATCCATATCCATAAGCTGCGGCAGAGACGCAGTCCGGCCATCCCTGTTCGTCAGCTTCACTCCATAGGCCGCCTTGGCGTAGCGGGAGCCACGGCAGTCGGGGCAGGGGATATTCACATCCGGCAGGAACTGCACGTCCAGGCTGACCTCGCCGGTTCCGTCGCAGCCCGGACAGCGCAGGGAGCCGGTGTTATAGGAGAAGTCCCCGGCCTTATAGCCGCGCTCCTTTGCATCCGGCGACCTGGCGTAGAGCTTGCGCAGCTCGTCGTGTACGCCTGCGTAGGTGGACACCGTGGAGCGGATATTGATGCCGATGGGTGTGGCGTCGATGAGTTTGACGTGGGCAATGCCCTCCGCGTCGACCGTGCGGATATGGGCGGGCAGAGCGGCGCCGCTGATCTGCGCCTCCAGCGCGGGGATCAGGCTTTCCAGCACCATGGTGGTCTTGCCGGAGCCGGACACACCGGTGACCACGGTGAGCCGTCCCTTTGGGATGTCCACCTCCAGCGGCTTAACGGTGTGGATCCGGTCGGTGGACAGGTGGATGACGCCGTTTGTGAACAGTTCGTCCCGTTCGGCGCAGCGTCTCAGCTGTGTCTCAGCCTTGCCGGAGAGAAACGGGCCGATCTGAGAGGCAGGATCCGCTTCAATGGCGGGGATCGTCCCCTGAGCGATCACATGGCCGCCCCCGGTGCCCGCCTCCGGCCCCATCTCCACGATCCAGTCCGCTTCCTTCAGGATCTGCGCGTCGTGATCGACCAGAATGACGGAGTTGCCGTCGGCCACCAGATCATGCATCACGCCGGTCAATCCCACAATATTGGAGGGGTGCAGACCGATGGAGGGTTCGTCCAACACATAGAGTACCCCCGTGGTGCGGTTGCGGACGGCCCGGGCCAGCTGCATCCGCTGGCGCTCGCCGGTGGACAGCGTGGAGGACGAGCGGTCAAGCGTCAGATAGCCCAGCCCCAGATCCATCAGCCGTTTTGCGGTGCTCTGAAAGGCATCGCAGATGCTCTGCGCCATGGGACGCATCTCCTCCGGCAGGCTTTCCGGCACGCCCCGTACCCAGTCCACCAGTTCGGCAAGGGTCATAGTGCAGGCTTCATCCAGCGAGATGCCCCGCAGCTTCGGCGCCCGGGCGGCGGCGGAAAGGCGGGTGCCACGGCAGTCCGGGCAGATGTCCTCTTTCAGAAATTTCTCCACCCGCTTCATGCCCTTCTCGTCCTTGACCTTGGCGAGGGCATTTTCCACGGTATAGACGGCATTGAAATAGGTGAAATCCAGCTCTGCAAAGTCGTTGGAGTCAGACTTTTTCGGACGGTAAAGAATGTGCTTTTTCTCGGCCGGGCCGTGGAACACAATCTCTTTTTCCGCTTCGGTCAGCTCCCGGAAGGGCACATCCGTGCGCACGCCCATCTCCCGGCAGATGTCCGTCATCAGCGACCACATCAGGCTCTTCCACGGGGCGACGGCCCCCTCGTCGATGCTGAGGGAATCGTCCGGCACCAGCGTGGCCAGATCGACCGTGCGAACGGTGCCCGTGCCGCTGCACTTCTGGCAGGCGCCCTGAGAGTTGAAGGCCAGCTCTTCGGCGGAGGGGGCGTAAAAGTGCGCACCGCACTCCGGGCAGACCAGCTCTTTCCCGGCGGCCACCAGCAGAGAGGGCGCTAAGTAGTGCCCATTCGGGCAGCGGTGGCTGGCAAGGCGGGAGTACATGAGCCGAAGGCTGTTCAAAAGCTCCGTCCCGGTGCCGAAGGTGCTGCGGATGCCCGGCACGCCGGGGCGCTGATGGAGCGCCAGCGCGGCGGGGACATACAGCGCCTCGTCCACACTGGCTTTGGAAGCCTGGGTCATGCGGCGGCGGGTGTAGGTGGACAGGGCCTCCAGATAGCGCCGGGAGCCCTCGGCGTACAGCACCCCCAGCGCCAGGGACGACTTGCCCGAGCCGGACACCCCTGCGATGCCCACGATCTTACCCAGCGGGATATCGACATCTATATTTTTCAGATTGTGGACCTTCGCGCCACGGATCAGCATTTTATCGATCATAATTCTCTTCCTCGGCAGTGTTTATCTGGATGTTCCGCCTTTTTGGGGCGGACGATCCTCCCCGCACCCCGCAAGCTTCAGAAACTTCTTGTCGGACAGGATGCCCTGAGTCAAAAATTTCCCATCCCGGAACAGCGCATAGGTCGTGACCGGGGCGGGGACATTTTGCGCCTGTTCTCTGTCGGTAATATGGATGACCTTCAATGGAATGCCGTGTTCTTTTGCGGCCGCTTCCACCCGCGGCACCCAGTAGTAAGTGAAGGGGCACTGGTCGGTATAATAGAGGACAAAGCCACGCTCCTCCACCATGGGCTGTCTGGCACACGGCTTGAACTTCGGCGGCTCTGCATCATGCTCGAAGGGCAGGTACATTAGATTGATCCCGCACGCAGACGTGTCCGCCACGGCAAACCCCTTATGGACCAGATACTTCGGATCGGATAAAAATTCCCGTTTCCGTCCCTCTGCGGACAGAATGCACACGCCCCTTCGTCCCTGTGCGCGGGCGTCCCGCACACATTCGTCCAAGAGGTCGTTGGAATATCCGTGTCCTTTCAGCGCCCCGGACACCCAAAGGCAGTTGATGTAGAGATATCCGTCCGCCCGGATCGGGATCCACGCGTTTTCCGCCGGGATATACTCAATAAAGCACTTGCCCCGCTCCTCGCTCCGGTAAAAGACCAGACCCTCTTCCAACCGCTCTTTGAGCCACTCTTTTTTGCAGAGGCTCTGCTTGCCGGACATGGCACAGCAGATGTGCTCCCGCTCAATGTTGTCCTTTGTGATTCGGATATAATTCATATAAGTGACCTCCAAAGGTTTTGCCGCCGATATGCGGTTGTCTCCGCCTTGTTCAATAAGATTAGCCCGCCGCCTTCTCCCGGCCTGCCATGAGCTGCGCACATTGATGTTTGATAGATAGATTATAGCCCCAGTTCAAACTGATTTCCAGATGGAAGCGGCATAAAAGGGCCGCGGTACGCCTTTCTTTATATTTGCCTGAGAACAGACATTTGACGCCGTATTCACACGGATTTCATGTTTTTGAGAGCCCGGCTCGCGGACACGGGCTGTTCTCGTAAAAAGCCTCACATTTAACTCGGTCTTAACCGCCTGGGGCGAAAAGGATTTACAGCTTTGTGGTCGCGGATTTTACATCCGTCCGTTTAAATAAGAAGGAAAACTGATTTGAATAAGCGGCAGCAGATGCTCCAGCGTATGCTCCGCGCCCTGCTTCCGGTGGTGATCCTTTCGGGGATCATCATCGGAAGCCTTGGCATATCCAGGGCGCAGATCAAGGCCGGCACAGACCACAACTTTGCAAAGGCCCGAGTGACGGCTATTCTGAGCGACTATTCCGACAATACCCCCTTCAACGGCCCCCAGCAGGTGCGCGCCGTGCTGACCAGCGGGACATGGAAGGGGCAGGAGGTGGAGCTGGCCAACTCCATCCGGCTGAACGTGGGGCAGCTGCTCTATTCCGGTATTCTGATCTCCAGTCTGGGTGCGGTGATGGACGTCAGCGTCTCTGTGGCGGCGGCCATTGAGGAGATCCATGAAAAGGCCCAGAAGCTGCCTGTCCGGGAGTTGTTCCGCTCGGGTATGCACATCGGCCACGACATGATCGGCACCATGTCCAACACGCTGATCCTCGCCTATACCGGCTCCGCCACCGGGGCGCTGATGACCCTCTACTCCTATGAGATGCCCTTTTTGCAGGTAATGGGCTATAACTCCATTGTGATCGAGATCCTGTGCGGTCTGTGCGGCACCATCGGCGTCATCCTGACCGTGCCCATCCAGGCGGCGATCACCGCGTTTGCCCTGCGCGGACAGGTGCGGTGAAGCCCCGCCGACCCAATTCGGAGCGGCCTATCCCGTTCATGCAGAATACGCACGAAACTACCATTAAAATTACCTGACAAAAGAGACGCGCTGTGATAAAATGTTCCCATAGTAAGGGGGCGCGGCGATGATCACGCAACAGAAGGTAAACAGCTTTCTGCTGTTGGCAGAAGAATTGAATTTCAGCCGGGCGGCACAGAAGCTCTATATTTCCCAGCAGGCATTGAGCGCTCAGATCTCCGCGCTGGAGAACGACCTGGGGTTCCCGCTGTTTGTGCGCACGACCAAATCCGTGCGCCTGACAGAGGCGGGAGAGCAGACGGCTGACTTTTTCCGTCGGAGTGCAGCGGAGCTTCAGAGCCTGACCGCCGCCTATCGAAAGGCCGTTGGGACACTCCTGCGCATCGGCTGCTTTGAGAATCTGGATCTCGGGCCGCTGCTGTTTCAGGCGCGGGATGCGCTGCCGCAGGAGTATGCCGGGCTGAGCTGTCAGCTCTCGGTGTCGGCCAATTATTCCGCACTTTTGCGAAAGCTGGA
>USIZ01000086.1 GCA_900554855.1 uncultured Eubacteriales bacterium
GGCAGCCGCCCATGCAGGGCATGGGCGGCTGAATGGTGAAAAGCGGATGGATTAAATGGTGCAGCCGTTATCCACGATCATGACCTGACCGTTGACAGCCTTGGACTCGTCGCTGGCGAAGAACAGGATAGCATAGGCCTGATCGTCGGCGGAGACCTCGGGCACAGTGGCGTCAAAGTGGCGGTTGCACTGCGCGGCAAAGTCGAGATCGAAGGTGGCCACGGCCTCAGGGGTGTTCAGCTCCGTGGGGGTGGGGCCGGGGGCCACAGAGTTGCAGCGGATGCCGGTGCCGGCGAACTGAATGGCCACGTTCTTCGTCATGGCAATGACGGCGGCCTTTGCGGCAGAGTAGGAGATACCGGCGTTGCAGCCCACGCCGCCGATGGAGGAGATGTTGACGATGGAGCCGCTGTGGGCCTTTTCCATGTAGGGCAGGACTTCCTTCATCATATAGTACACGCTGTACTGATCCACCTGAATGACGTGATCCCACCAGTCATTCTCGATGCGGGTGATGGGGCGGTGCTTGTCGGCGATGCCGGCGTTGTTGACCAGCACGTCGATCTTGCCGAAGGCGTCGATGGCCTCCTTGACGACCTTCTGGCAGTCCTCATAGATGCTCACGTCGGCGGAGACGGAGATGACCTTCACGCCCTTGGCGACGCACTCGGCCTCCACTTCCTTCAGCTTGTCCAGACGGCGGGCGACCAGGACCAGATCGCTGCCCTCGTCAGCGAAGATCTCGGCGGTGCGCTTGCCGATGCCGGAGTTGGCGCCGGTGACGATGGAAACTTTACCTTTCAGACGATCCATAAAAACATCCTTTCTATTCCACAAGATGAAGTTTATGTTGATATTATAGAATTATTATAACAGAGTTGGCGCAAATGGGAAATAATTATTTTCCTGCTCTGTTATAACTGCGATGATATAACAGTCGGCTTAGATGGGGTTAAAAGGCGAGGGCCAGCTTTGCCGCGTCGGCAATGGCGTCGATGGCCCGCCCCAGTCTAGCGCAGTTTCCGACGGCCTCGGCTTCGATGCCCTCCGCGCGCAGAGCATTCACCAGGCTGTCGTCCGGGCGGACACCGGCGGCGCAGACCAGCGTGTCACAGGGGATGGTTTTTACCGTGACATTGCCCTCTCTGTCCGTGCTCTCCAGTGTGACCGTGCCGTTTTCGGCCCGGTGGTCGGTGAGATGAGTCAGTTTCTTTGTGCGGACATGGAGGCGATGCAGCTCCTGCATGACCGTCCACGCCACGCCGGGCTCATAGCCCGCGCCGATCTTCCTGTTCTGCTCCACCAGTGTGATCTCACGATTGCAGACATTGGCCATGGCAGCGGCGGCCTCCGGCGTTTCGGCCTTTTCCGTGATGAGGAAAAAGAGCTCCTCCGGGGTGAGAGCCGATGCGCGGGCGATGTACCGGGCGGTCTCTACGCCCTTGAAGGAGCCGCCCACGATGACGACGTGCTTTCCGGGAATGACCGCGCCGGTCAGAATGTCCTCGGCGGTGACGGCATTTTCAAAGGCGGGAGAATTGGCCGCGCCGCCCGCGGCGACAATGACCCTCCGGAATCCGGCGGCTTTGACGCTCCGGGCGTCGGCGGCGCAGTTCAGCTCCACATGAACGCCCAGCTCGGCCAGCCGGTGCTCATAGAATCGGATCAGTGTGTTGAATTCGCCCTTGGCGGGACAGGCTCCGGCCAGCCGCAGCTGGCCGCCCAGCGCGCCGGAGCGTTCCCGGAGGGTGACGTCATAGCCGCGCTGAGCCAGCCGGAGGGCGCTCTCGCACCCGGCCGGGCCGCCGCCGATGACCAGAACCTTTCCGCTTGCGGGGCGGGACTCCGGCTGATACTCCCGGCCGCACAGCGGGTTGGCCAGACAGCACAGTGGCCGGTCAAAAAACGCGCCCACAAGACAGCCCTGATTGCAGGCCACGCAGGGGCGGATCAGATCTGCCCGGCCCGCTTTGGCCTTGCGGGGCAGCTCGGGATCGGCCAGCAGGGGACGGGCCATGCCGATGAGGTCGGCTTTCTCCTCGGCCAGAATGTTTTCTGCCACGGCGGGGGAGCTGATACGGTTGCAGGCGGCCACCGGGATGGACACGGCGCGTTTGACGTTCGCGGCCAGATAGCTCAAACCGCCCCGGGGCAGGTCGCCGGGCAGCTGGGGTACGGTGGTCTCATGCCAGCCGCCGGTGACGTTCAGCAGGTCGATGCCGGCCGCTTCGGCCTCCACGGCAAAGGCTTGCGCCTCCTCCAGACCGTTGGAGCCGGGGATGAAGTCTTTGCCGCCCATACGCAGGATCACGGGATAGTCGGCGCCCACGGCCTGCCGCACCGCGCGGATGACCTCCAGCGGGAAACGGCGGCGGTTTTCGGCGCTGCCGCCGTACTCGTCTGCGCGCAGGTTGGTGACCGGGGAGAGAAACTCCGAGATGAGATAACCGGCGGAGCCGATGATCTCCACTGCGTCAAAGCCCGCCTGCCTGGCCCGGAGGGCGCCGGCGGCCCAGTCGGCAATGGTGCTCCGGATTTCCTCTGCGCTCATCTCCTTGGGGGTGGAGCGGGAGAAGCCGGAGAACACCGCTGAGGGGGCCAGCGCCTCGCCGCCGGCGGCGCTCTGGTCATTGCCTACATAGCGTCCGCCGTGGAAGAGCTGGAGCGCCAGCTTGCAGTCCGGGGCGGCGGCATGGAGCTCATCGGTGAAGGTACGCCACATGGTAATGTCGGCGTCGGAGTCGATGTGCATCACATTGGGCTTGCCGCCCTTGCCGTTGAAGCGGCAGGCCCCAATGACGAGCAGGCCCGCGCCGCCGACGGCCCGGGCCTTGTAGTATTCGGTGAACCGGGCGTTTACGCTGCCGTCCTCGGAGAGCCCGCTGTGAATGGCCGGCATGAAGATACGGTTTTTCAGCGTGAAGCCGGGTTTGATCGCAATGGGGGAAAAGAGACGGGGGTAGTTCATAGCTTCTGACCTCTTTCCAGTTTGTTCAGCACGGTCTGAAACCAGTCGGGGAGAGGACACTCCACCGTCATGGTCTCGCCGCTGCGGGGGTGGACAAAGGTGAGTTTCCGTGCGTGCAGGCACTGTCCGGCCAGCGCCTTGACGGCTCTGCCGCCGTAGACCGTGTCGCCCACCAGCGGGTGACCGATGTAGGCCATGTGGACGCGGATCTGGTGGGTGCGGCCGGTTTCAAGTCGGCACTGGGCGTGGGTATAGCCCGGATAGCGGCCCAGCACGGTGTAGTGGGTCACGGCCCGCTTGCCGCCGCTGACCACTGCCATCTTCTTGCGGTCGCCGGGATTGCGGGCGATGGGGGCGTCGATGGTGCCCTCGTCCTCCCGCAGATTTCCCTGCACCACGCATTCGTATACACGGGCGAGGGAGTGATCCTCCAGCTGGGCGGCCAGCGCCAGATGAGCGGCGTCGTTCTTGGCGGCGATGATGAGACCGGAGGTGTCCCGGTCAATGCGGTGGACGATGCCGGGCCGCTTTTCACCGTTGATGCCGCTCAGACTGTCGCCGCAGTGCCACAGCAGGGCGTTCACCAGTGTGCCGTCCGGGTGGCCGGGGGCGGGGTGGACGACCAGTCCCACCGGCTTGTTGACCACGATGACGTCCTCGTCCTCGTACACCACGTCCAGCGGGATGTCCTGGGGCACGATGTCCACCGGCTCCGGGTTGGGGATGTCCACGGTGAGCAGCATCCCCTCGTCCGGGCGGGCGTTCTTCTTGAGGGGCTTGCCGCCTGCGGTGACCCGGCCCTCGTCCAGCAGCTTCTGGGCGGCGGAGCGGGTCAGACCCTCCACGCTGCGGGCGAGCAGCTGATCGGCCCGCTCACCGGGGGCGTCAGCCCTGATCGTCAGAATGGCCATGGGTTTTCTTTCCCTCGCACTTCTCGTAGAAGAAGATGATGTAAATTGCCAGTGCCAGAATGCCCAGCACCACGCAGATGTCGGCAAAGTTGTAGACGGCAAAATTCATAAACAGGGTGTCCACCATGTCGGTGACATAGCCGATGAAGGCCCGGTCAATGAAATTGCCGAAGGCCCCGGCCATGACCACCGCCATTGACCATTGGGCAAAGGGGTGGCGCAGCCAGTCCTTTGCGATGGCGATGCCGATGAGTGCAGTGATGACCAGCGACAGCAGAGCCAGCAGCTTTGTCCCTCCGCTGAAGGAGGAGAAGGCCGCACCGGTGTTCTGAACGTAGGTCAGCCCCACCACATGGGGGACGAGGGTGAGCGTTTCACCCAGCGGGATGAAAGCACGGGTCAGCACTTTCGTGATCTGATCGACCACCACCAGCGCGGCGGCGGTCAGAAATAAGGGTAGTTTTTTGCGCATGATCGCTCCTTCTTCTTATGTTGCAGCGCCTCCAAAGGCTTCCCCCTGGGGGAAGCCTTTCGGGTGCGGCCTATCAGGGATCAGACCTGTCATCCTGAACGCAGGGAGGGATCTTAAAACACCGGCGGGAAAGCAGCTGTGCCAGTGGTAGAAAATCCGTGTTGGGAGCCTCGCTGCGCTTCAAAATGACCTGTACGATCAATCGTCCGACAGGTAGTAGGGCTTCATGAGGGAACCCTCCTGCTCGGTGGAGTCCTTCTTGTGGGCGCCGTAGATGGAGCGCTGCTGCATGGGCGGACGGTCATTGCGGCGGGAGCGCTTTTTCTTCTTTTTCTCCGGGGTCAGCAGGCGCTGCTGAACGGCGGGCGTGCCCTGCTCCTGGGTGGGCTTGGGCTGAGCGGGTTTCTTCTTGCGCTTCTTCTTTTTGGCGGCAGAAGTGTTCTCTTCCTCGGCCGGAGCACTCGGGGCCTGCTTGTTGGCAGGCTTTTTCTGCTTGGGCTTCTGTTCGCCCTGTTCGGCGGCGGGAGCGGCCTTGTTCTGGCCCTTCTTGCCCTTGCTGCGGCGCTCCTCGCGGTTTTCGGGGGTGCGGGCGGTGGAGCGGGAGGCAAAGAGCCGGGCGGTAGCGTCCATGAATGGCTCCGGCTCACCGCCGTAGACCTTCTGCTCCTCGGGGGTGAAGAAGGTATTGCGCAGATGGCCGGTGCGCTTTACGCCGTACTTGGGCTCGGGGCGCTCGTCCTCGGGCAGCGCCGGGGCGATCTCGTCCAGCGCAGACATGGGCTTGCGCTCCGGGCGCTTGTAGCGCCGCTCGGTGGGCAGTTTTACGGCGGTGGGGGAGCTGAGTTCCTCCGGTACGGCCGATTCCGTCTTTGCTTTTGCCTTTGTCTTCGTCTTGGGCTTGGACGGCTCCGGCACAGGCTTGGCCTTTACGGGGCCGGCCTGCTTGGCGGGCTTTTCCGCGGCGGTCTTTTCGCCGCTCTTCTTGCCCTTGCCGCTCTGGCGCTCGGCCTTGCGGGCCTTGGCGGCGGCGCGAGCCTCGGCGTCCTCGGGATTGACCACCCGGCCCCGGGCGTCCTTCACGGGTGCTTCAAAGATCTGCATGGGGAAGGGGTGATCCTCTACCACGGGGATGGACTTGCCGATGAGCGTTTCAATATCCCGCAGCAGGGGCTTTTCGCCATAGTCGCAGAAGGAGATGGCGATGCCGTCCTTACCGGCCCGGCCGGTGCGGCCGATGCGGTGGACGTAGGTCTCGGGTACCTCGGGCAGGTTGTAGTTGAACACACAGCCCAGCGACTCGATGTCCAGTCCGCGGGCGGCGATGTCGGTGGCTACCAGCACCCGGACGGAGCCGTCCTTGAATCCGGCCAGCGCGGCCTGCCGGGCGGTCTGACTCTTGTTGCCGTGGATGGCGGCGGCGGTGATGCCCGCCTTGGTCAGATCCTGCGCCACCCGGTTGGCACCGTGCTTGGTGCGGGTAAACACCAGGGCGGAGGGGATGCTCTTGTCGTTGACCAGCTTGACCAGCAGTTTGGTCTTGTTGTTCTTATCGACCAGATAGACGCTCTGGTCAATGACCTCCACGGGGGAACTCACCGGGTCCACCGCGATCTTCACCGGGTCGTGGAGCAGGGAGTCCACCAGCTGAGAGATCTCCTTGGGCATGGTGGCGGAGAAGAACAGGGTCTGCTTTTTGGCGGGCAGCCAGGAGAGGATCTTCTTCACGTCGTGGATAAAGCCCATATCCAGCATCCGGTCGGCCTCGTCCAGCACAAAA
>USIZ01000087.1 GCA_900554855.1 uncultured Eubacteriales bacterium
TCGAGGCGATCTGGAGACCCTCCAGCGCTACTTCGGCTATACGGTAAACTCCGCCAAGGGCAAGCCCACCAACAGCGAGTTCATCGCCATGATCGCCGACCGGCTCCAGCTTCAGCAGAAGCAGAAATAACTCCGGCCTACACAACAGCCCCGGAACCGACGGTCCCGGGGCTTCTGATTTTCCAAGTAGTTGACAACGCTTGTATTTACCCTTATACTAAGCAGGTAATAGGTTTTATAGAAAGGGAGATCTACCATGAAACTGGCAGTCTGTTATGAAAACGGTCAGGTGTTTCAGCACTTCGGCCACACGGAGCAGTTCAAGGTCTACACCATCGAAAACGGCACCATCACGCACAGCGAGATCGTGAGCACCAACGGCCAGGGTCACGGCGCGCTGGCCGGTGTGCTGAAGGAGCTGGGCGCGGACGCCCTGATCTGCGGCGGCATCGGCGGCGGTGCCCGGAACGCCCTGGCTCAGGCCGGGATCGACCTCTACCCCGGCGTCACCGGAAATGCCGACCTCTGCGCCGCCGCCCTTGCAAACGGCACCCTGCGCTATGATCCCAATACCGAGTGCCACCACCATGACCACGAAGAGGGTCACACCTGCGGCCACCACAGCTGCGGCTGATCCGGCCACATCTTTTCAAGCACAAAGCGCCCCCGGAACCGTTGGTTCCGGGGGCGCTGCTTATGTATGGGATATTTACTCCGCCTTAGCCGCTTCCTTTTTGCGCTGATAGCGGTTGATGGCGCAGAGGATGCCGCGCAGGGGGGCCAGGTTGATGTTGTGGCTGACGCCGATGCCGAAGATGTCCTCGCCGGTCTCGTCGTCCCGCAGCTGGATATAGGCCACGGCCACAGAGTCGGAGCCCTTGGTGATGGCGTGGGACTTGTAGTCCACGAAGGTCAGCTTGTCCATCTTCTGGCCGTGGATGGCGTTGAAAAAGGCGTCGATGGGGCCGTTGCCCTCGCCGTTGACGGAGAACACGGTGTCCTTGTGCTGGATGGTGCCGAAGAAGGTGACCTGGCTGTGGCCGTCCACCGTCTCCTCGTGGAAGGCGTGCTTGATCAGCTTGTAGGGGCCGTCCACCTTCAGATACTCCCGCTCGAACAGCTCCATGATGTGGTCGGCCTTCAGCTCCTTGCCGACACGGTCGCTCTCCTCCTGCACCACCGCGCCGAACTCGCCGTGCATGGCCTTGGGCATATCGAAGCCGAACTTGTGGTTCATGATGAAGGCCGCGCCGCCCTTGCCGGACTGGGAGTTGATGCGCACCGGCTCATACTCCCGGCCCAGATCGGCGGGGTTGATGGGCAGGTAGGGCACCATCCACTTGTCGGTGCCGGTCTCCTCCATATAGTTGAAGCCCTTGTTGATGGCGTCCTGGTGGCTGCCGGAGAAGGCGGTGAACACCAGATCGCCCGCGTAGGGCTGGCGCTCGGGCACCCGCATCTTGGTGCAGCGCTCGTACATCTCGCGGATGCGGTCCATATGGCTGAAGTCCAGCTCCGGGTCGATGCCCTGTACATACATATTCATTGCCACGGTGATGAGGTCCACATTGCCGGTGCGCTCGCCATTGCCGAACAGGCAGGCCTCCACGCGCTCCGCGCCGGCCAGCAGACCGGCCTCGGTGGTGGCCACGCCGCAGCCCCGGTCATTGTGGGGGTGCAGGGAGATGATGGCCCGCTCACGGCCGGGCAGCTTGCGGATGAAATACTCCAGCTCGTCGGCGAACTGGTTGGGCATGCAGTTCTCCACCGTGGTGGGCAGGTTCAGAATGACCTTGTGCTGCTCGTCGGCATGGAGATGGTCCAGCACCGCCTCGCAGATCTCCACGGCGGCGTCCATCTCGGTGCCCATGAAGGACTCGGGAGAGTACTCAAAGCGCAGATCCATGCCCTCGGCAATGACGGGCTGGGCCATCTGATAGATGAGGTCGGCGGCGTCGATGGCGATCTGCTTCACGCCCGCCACGTCGGTGCGGAACACGACCTCCCGCTGAAGGGTGGAGGTGGAGTTATAGAAGTGGAAAATGACGTGCTTGGCGCCCCTGATGGCCTCAAAGGTCTTTTTAATGAGGTGTTCCCGGGCCTGCACCAGCACCTGAATGGTCACGTCATCCGGGATGTGGCCGCCCTCGATGAGCTCGCGGCAGATCTCATAGTCGGTGTCGGAGGCGGAGGGAAAGCCGATCTCGACCTCCTTGACGCCGATCTCGTCCACCAGCATATGGAACATCTCCAGCTTTTCCTCCATGTTCATGGGATCAATGAGGGCCTGGTTGCCGTCTCTCAGATCCACGGAGCACCACTGGGGGGCGTGGGTGATGAGGTTGTCCGGCCAGGTGCGGTGCTCAATGGGCTGGGGCTTGAAGGGAATATACTTTTCGTAGCCTTTCATGGTTTTGATCTCCTTTTCTGTGTGCCATGGATTCGTTGACCAGAGGGCAATAAAAAAAGCCTCTGACCACTACAACGTGCGTCAGGGGCGCAAAAATTACGCGATACCACCCTGTTTCAGCCGACAGTTGCCCGCCGACCCTCAGCAGCCTCTAACAAGGCCAGGACAGATAACGGCGTCAGCCGGACAGCCTTAATAGGGCGCAGCGGCACCGTTCAGGCGGTCAACTCCGGGAACAGATATACGCTCTGGATCTCATACTGCCTCGCAGCAAACGGCAGCTCTCTGAACTGAAAAAAGCAGAGCCTTTTCTCCCTTCATCGTCTTTAGGGGAAGCAATTTACTTACAGAACATATTCTACGCACACAAAATCCCTTTGTCAAGCAATTTTTCCCTTGCAAAATGACAGAAATTCCACCCGCCCCTTGTCAAATCAGAGAAACTGGTATAAAATAGAGTGAAACTTAGGGCGGTTTTCTCTGCCCATTTTGCCGGTTACGCCGGTGAACGATCTAAATCTAATTCATGGAGGAATTTCATTATGATTACTGCCGGTGATTTCCGTAACGGCAAGACCTTCGAGTACGAAGGCAAACTGATGATGGTTGTCGAGTTCCAGCACGTCAAGCCCGGTAAGGGCGCCGCCTTCGTGCGCACCAAGATGAAGAACATCGTGACCGGTGCCGTGACCGAGACCTCTTTCAACCCCACTGCCAAGTTCGAGGAGGCCTTCATCGACCGCATCGAGACCACCTACAGCTACAACGACGGCGACCTGTACTACTTCATGGACAACGAGACCTTCGAGATGACTCCCGTTGCCAAGGGTGATCTGCCCGACAACTTCAAGTTCGTCAAGGAGAACGACCCCTGCAAGCTGCTCAGCTACAAGGGCAAGGTGTTCTCCGTCGAGATCCCCAACTTCGTCGAGCTGGAGGTCACCGAGACCGAGCCCGGCGTCCGCGGCGACACCGCCACCAACGTCACCAAGCCCGCCACGCTGGAGACCGGCGCCGAGGTCAAGGTGCCCATCTTCATCAACGAGGGCGAGCGCATCCAGATCGACACCCGTACCGGCGAGTACATGGGCCGCGTGAAGTAATTCCCGCCCATCCGCCTTTTCACCGTATCCCCTTTGGATACACTCTGTTTTCCCGAAAGGAGGACAACAACATGACCCTTTCCGAAAAAGTTGCTTACCTCAAGGGCGTGGCTGAGGGCCTGAAATTCGACCCCGACAAGACCACCGAGGGCAAGCTGATCTCCATTATGATGGACATTCTGGAGCATCTGTCCCTGAACACCGAGGAGGACGACGACTCCATTCAGGCACTGGCCGACCAGCTGGACGACGTGTCCGACAGCCTGGCCATGCTGGAGGACTACGTCTACAGCGAAGAGTTCCCCGATATCGAGGACGAGTACGACGACGAGGAAGACGACGCCGAGGAGGCCCTGCAGGCCCTCGAGGAGGACGGCTTCTTTGAGCTGGAATGTCCCAACTGCGACGACACGCTGGTCGTGGACAAGAGCGTGCTGGATTCCGGCCGTGTTGTCTGCCCCGGCTGCGGCCAGGAGTTCGAGATCGAGCTGGGCTACGAGGATGCCGAGGACGACTCCGACGAGGAGTAATGACCGATTAAGCCGAATCGGAGAGATCCTGTGTGGATCTCTCCGGTTTTCTTTTTGCGGCGGGCATTGTAGAATGAACTGGCTGAACGAATCGGCATCACAGAAACCGCCTCCAGAAATGCAAGGAAATATCGTCACCGTAGACTACCGTGCTTCTCGAAAGGTGGTGCGTTAATATGGGTGGACGTGGAACTTTTGCAGTCGGGAATAATGTTCCTTACAGCTATGAAACAGTTGGACCGATTGATGGAGTTAAAATTCTTCAACCAATAGATAAGAAAAAATCTTTGATGGACTAACTATTTATGAGGCAGAACCAGAAATCGAGGTTTTATTCGGATAACATAGGTAAACACGAAAGGCACCGCCCCGGAGTCCGCCCGGAAAGCAAACGCCCCTCGGACAGGAAAAAACTGTCCGAGGGGCGTGTTTATGTTGTGATCACTCATCCAGCTTGAGCACAGCCATGAAGGCCTCGCTGGGGATCTGGACGGTACCGAGAGAGCGCATTTTCTTTTTGCCCTCCTTCTGCTTTTCCAGCAGTTTCTTTTTTCGGCTGATGTCGCCGCCGTAGCACTTGGCGAGCACGTCCTTGCGCATGGCTTTGACGGTCTCCCGGGCGATGATCTTGCCGCCGATGGCCGCCTGAATGGGCACCTCGAAGAGCTGGCGGGGGATATTCTCCTTCAGCTTTTCGCAGATCTTGCGGGCCCGGGCATAGGCCTTGTCCTTGTGGGCAATGAAGCTCAGGGCGTCCACCTGATCGCCGTTGAGCAGCAGATCCACCTTGACCAGTTCACTGGGGCGGTAGCCGCTGATCTCATAGTCCAGCGAGGCATAGCCCTTGGTGTGCGCCTTCAGGGTATCGAAGAAGTCATAGATAATCTCATTCAGCGGCATCTGGTAGTGCAGCTCCACCAGATTGGTGTCCAGATACTGCATATCCACGAACTCGCCCCGGCGATCCTGGCACAGGGGCATGATATTGCCCACATAGTCGTTGGGCGAGATGATGCTCACCTTGACATAGGGCTCCCGGGCCTCGGCGATGTGGGCCGGGTCGGGGTAGTTGTGGGGGTTGTCCACCCGCACCACGGTGCCGTCGGTCTTGGTGACCTCGTAGATAACGGAGGGCAGGGTGGTGATGAGATCCAGATCAAACTCCCGCTCCAGCCGCTCCTGAATGATCTCCATATGGAGCATACCCAGGAAGCCGCAGCGGAAGCCGAAGCCCAGAGCGGCGGAGGATTCCGGCTCGAAGGACAGGGAGGCGTCGTTGAGCTGGAGCTTTTCCAGCGCGTCCCGCAGGTCGGGGTATTTGGAGCCGTCCTCGGTGTAGATGCCGCAGTACACCATGGGCCGGGCCGGGCGGTAGCCGGGCAGGGGCTCAGCAGCGGGATCGGCAGCGGTGGTGACCGTATCGCCCACCCGGGTATCGGACACGGTCTTGATGCTGGCCGTGAAGTAGCCCACCTCGCCGGCCACCAGCTCGTCACACGGGGCATAGCCCAGCGGCTCCAGATGGCCGCACTCAATGACCTTGTACTTTGCTCCGGAGGCCATGAGCTTCACCTCAGTGCCAGTGGTCAGGCGGCCCTCCATGATGCGGAAGTAGACCACCACGCCCCGGTAGGCGTCGTACTGGCTGTCGAAGATCAGCGCCTTCAGCGGCGCGTCCACGGCGCCGGTGGGGGCGGGCACGTTCTGCACCACATCCTCCAGTACCGCGTGAATGTTGATGCCGTTCTTGGCGGAGATCTCGGGGGCGTCCATAGCGGGCAGACCGATGATGTTCTCGATCTCCTCCTTCACCCGCAGCGGGTCGGCGGCGGGCAGGTCGATCTTGTTCAGCACGGGCAGGATCTCCAGGTCGTGCTCCATGGCCAGATAGGTGTTGGCCAGGGTCTGGGCCTCGATGCCCTGGCTGGCGTCCACGATGAGCACCGCGCCCTCGCAGGCGGCCAGAGACCGGGACACCTCATAGTTAAAGTCCACGTGGCCCGGGGTGTCGATGAGGTTCAGGTGATAGGTCTCCCCGTCCTGGGCCTTATACTCCAG
>USIZ01000088.1 GCA_900554855.1 uncultured Eubacteriales bacterium
CTTCAATTAACTTCCCATATTCTTTGGTTTTCTCATATTTATTTCGGGCCGCGTTCAACTGTGCGACTTGTTCATTTGCAATTCTGAGGTTCTCATCCATTTTACATTTTGTTTCTTCCCAACGCCGCTCTTGTCCTTTAGCTTTTTCAAGAGCTTCTTTCATACACGAATCGCAAAGACCGGTTTTGCTAATATGAAGAAAGAAACCTTTTTTGCCGCATCCTTTACAGTGAGACATGCTATACCTCCATAGTATGTTATGCTTGTTAACGAAGATTAGCGGACTAGCTTCAAAGAAGTAGTAAAATCAAAAGTTAAAACAAGGAAAGTAAACTCCCATTCAACTCATATTTTATATAAAGCTGCTTTGCAAGCAAAATAATCCTCTTAGAATCATAAGCTATTTCTGATTGATGGGCGAATATAGTTTACATGTCAATTAACAGTTAGAAGTATTAGTTCAGCTTTTCCACTCCGAGCTTCATGCGGCGGATCGTCTCGTCCTTGCCCAGCACCTGGCAGATCTCCACGGCGCCGCCCGGAGTGACGGACTTGCCGGCGGCGGCAATGCGGATGGGCCACATGACTTTGCCCACCATCTTGTTGAGCTTGGTGTCCTCTTCCTCGGCCATCTTCTCAGCCAGACCATAAAGCGCGTCATGGATCGCGTCGTAGCTCCAGTCCTGAATGGCCTCCACAGCGGCAAGCTCCTGCTCCAGAATGACCCTGGAGCTTTCGGGGGTGAGCTTGTTCTTCTTGTTGCTGAACAGCTCCACGCCGTACTCAGGGAGTGCGGCGAAGAAGTCTACCATAGCGGGGATCTCGGTCAGGGTGTTGATGCGCCCCTGCACCAGGGCGGCGATGAGACCGGCGTCCAGCTCGGCGGGAACGGCGGAGCGGATGTAGGGCTCGGCCAGCTTGGCAAAGTCCTCCGGGGACAGAGCGCGGATGTAGCTGGCGTTGAAGTAGTTGAGCTTCTCCAGATTGAAGGCGGAGGGGCTCTTGGAGATGCCGGCGATGTCGAACGCCTCGATGAGTTCAGGCATCGTGAAGAACTCCTGCTCTGCCAGTTCGCCCTTGGGGCTCCAGCCCAGCAGGGTGACATAGTTCACGATGGCGGAGGAGAGGTAGCCCATCTTGACCAGATCCTCATAGGAGGGGTCGCCGTGGCGCTTGGACATCTTGCGGACGATCTCCTTCTCCTCACCGGTCGCCGGATCGACCTCCTTGGCGTCGATCATGACGCTGGCGCAGTGGACATAGGTGGGGATCTCCCAGCCGAAGGCCTCGTACAGCAGGTTGTACTTGGGGGAGGAGGAGAGATACTCACTGCCGCGCACCACATGGGTGATACCCACCAGGTGGTCGTCGATGACGTTGGCAAAGTTGTAGGTGGGCAGACCATCGCTCTTCAGCAGGATCTGATCCTCCAGATCGGCGTTGTCCACGGTGATGTCGCCATAGACTGCGTCGTGGAAGGTGGTGTGGCCTTCGGGGATCTTCTGGCGGATGACGTAGGGCTCACCGGCGGCCAGCTTGGCGTCGATCTCCTCCTGCGTCAGGTGCAGGCAGTGGCGGTCATACTTCGCGTTGGGGTCGTCGGCGTGGAGCTGCTGAAGCCGCTCCTCAGAGCAGAAGCAGCGGTAGGCGCAGCCCTTTTCGATGAGCAACTCGGCATACTTTTTATAATAGCCCATGCGCTCGGTCTGCACATAGGGGGCCACAGGGCCGCCCACATCGGGGCCTTCGTCATAGTCCAGCCCGCAGGCGTCCATTGTGCGTTTGATGACGTCCACGGCGTCCTCTACCTTGCGCTTCTGATCGGTGTCTTCAATGCGCAGAATAAACTTGCCCTTGGCGTGGCGGGCGATCAGATAGGTGTACAGCGCGGTACGCAGATTGCCGACGTGCATATAGCCGGTGGGGGAAGGGGCAAATCGGGTGCGGACTTCGCCGTGCGGAATGCGCGCTTCCATCTCTTCAAACCATTGGTGATCCAGTGCCATGGTGATATACCTCCAAATATAAGTGAATCTATTGTATTTTTTTCGGGGGGAAAAGTCAAGTTGACAGGTAATTTTCCTTCTTATATAATAGACAGGAAATTTGTAATGTGGGAAGGTATCTTCTTTTATGGAAAAAATCGTTGATTTGATCTCTGCCCGGGTGTCCGAAGCCTTTGAGGCCGCCGGTTATGACGCCGCCCTCGGTATGGTCACCGTGTCCAACCGGCCCGATCTGTGCCAGTACCAGTGCAACGGCGCAATGGCCGCCGCTAAGCAGTATCACAAGGCTCCGTTTATGATCGCCCAGGCTGTGGTGGATCAGATGGCGGACGATAAGATGTTCACCAAAGTGGAGATGGTGAAGCCCGGCTTCATCAATCTGGATCTCAGCGGCGATTTCCTCGCCAAGTGCATGAACACCATGAACCAGGATGAGCGCTGCGGCGTGGAAAAGGTGGAAAAGCCTTTGTCCATCGTGGTGGACTACGGCGGACCCAATGTGGCCAAGCCCCTGCATGTCGGTCACCTGAGAAGTGCCGTCATCGGAGAGTCCATCAAGCGCACCGCCCGCTTTATGGGTCATAAGGTGGTGGGCGACGTCCACCTGGGCGACTGGGGCCTTCAGATCGGCCAGATCATCTGCGAGGTGAAGGAGCGCCAGCCCGACCTGCCCTATTTTGACGCGAATATCACCACCGGATATCCCGCTGAGGCTCCGTTCACCATCTCCGACCTGGAGGAGATCTATCCCTGTGCCTCCAAGAAGTCCAAGGAGAACGAGGCGTTCAAGCAGGCCGCTCAGGCGGCCGTGGCTGAGCTGCAGGCGGGCCGTCCCGGTTACCGCGCCCTGTGGAAGCACATTATCAATGTTTCCGTGGCCGACCTGAAGCGCAACTACGAGAAGCTGGACGTGAGCTTTGATCTCTGGATGGGCGAGAGCGATGCCCAGCCCTACATCCCGCCCATGGTGGAGCAGATGAAGGCGGACGGCCATGCCTATATTTCCGACGGCGCTCTGGTGGTGGACGTGGCCGAGGAGGGGGACAAGGTGGAGGTCCCGCCCTGCCTGATCCTCAAGAGCGACGGCGCCGCCCAGTATGAGACCACCGACCTGGCCACTATCGTAGAGCGGGAGCAGGACTACGCCCCCGACCGCATCATCTACCTGGCGGATAAGCGGCAGGAGCTGCATTTCACCCGCGTGTTCCGCTGCGCCTACAAGACCGGTCTGGTGGACAAAGACAAGTGCTCTCTGGAGTATATCGGCTTTGGCACCATGAATGGCAAGGACGGCCGCCCCTTCAAGACCCGTGAGGGCGGCGTGCTCCGTCTGGAGTATCTACTCAAGGAGGTCACGGATGCGGTCTATGAGAAGTCCCGCTCCAACTCCAGCGGCAATATCTCCGAGGGTGAGCTGCGCTCCATTGCAGAGAAGGTGGCGCTGGCCGCCATTAAGTACGGCGACCTGAGGAATCAGCCCGCCAAGGACTATGTCTTTGATGTTGACCGCTTCACCGCCTTTGAGGGCGACACCGGCCCCTATATTATGTACACTATGGTGCGCATCAAGTCCATTCTGTCCAAGTTCCGCGCCGCATTCCCGGAGGCCGAGCTGGGCACCATTTTGGCCCCTGACCGCAAGAGCGAGACCGACCTGATGCTGGTGCTGAGCAAGTTCAATGAAAATGTGTACCAGACCTATGAGCAGAAGGCACCCAACAAACTGTGCCATTATATCTATGAACTGACCGGCGTGTTCAATCAGTTCTACAATGAGTGCAACATTATGAAGGAGCAGGATCCCGCCCGTCAGGCCTCTTACGTCACGCTGCTTCAGTTGGTGCTCCATGTGCTGGAGATCGGCATTGACCTGCTGGGCTTCTCTGCCCCGGATCGGATGTAATTCAGGCAGAGTTCACCTGCATTTTACACAAAGCTGTCTTGACTTGCCGCCTACGACCACTATAATGAAGGGGCATGTTACATTAACTGGGGTTTGAGAGGAAGTTTTACTTGAGTATTTGGAATAGCCTGCCTGGAAAGCTGCTGATGACGCTGCTCATCTCCATGGTGCCGGTCATCGAATTGCGGGGGGCGCTCCCCATTGCCACGGCCAACGGCTTGAATTTCTGGGCGGCCATTGTGGTGTCCATTATCGGCAACCTGATCCCGGTGCCCTTCATCCTGATCTTCATCCGGAAAATCTTCGATTGGATGAAACGGCACAGCAAGGCGCTGGGACGTCTGGTGGCCAGATTTGAGGCCCGGGCGGCAAAGAAGTCCGGTACGGTGGAAAAGTATGAGTTCTGGGGTCTTGTGGTTCTGGTGGCCATCCCTCTGCCGGGCACCGGCGCCTGGACGGGCGCCCTGGTGGCAGCCATGCTGGATATGCGGGTGAAAAAGGCTTTCCCGGCTATTGCCTGCGGAGTGCTGATCGCCGGCGTGATCGTAGCTTTTGTCACTTACGGCGCGGGAGCAATTTTCTTTTAAAAGATGAAAATCGGCTGACCGCGGTCAGCCGATTTTTTGTATGCTTTATTCCTTCCAGAGAATGTTGGCGCGGGGTCTCGGGGGCTGATTGGGGTAGCTTTCGCCCTTGGCATAGCCCACCATCAGCGCACAGCGCAGATTTGCTCCCTCCGGGATACCCAGATAGGCGCTTAATTCCCGGTCTGCCCGGGCAATCTGGCCCAGATAGCCGCCCCAGCAGGTGCCGAGTCCGGCTTTATTCAGCTGCATTTCCACGATGGTCAGTGCCAGCGCCGGGTCAGCGACCGGGTTGAGCGCATCATCCGCGGACCACGCCAGAATGACGCAGGGGGCATCGCAGGTCAGAAGATTGGTGCCGGCCTCTTTGATTTTAATGAGCTCCTTGGCCTCTCCGGTGCGGCGGGAGAAATCCAAAGCCATTTCGGTGACCTTTTCCGTCTCCTCCAGTCCATAGAGTACGGTCCAGCGGTGCTGATGGGCGTTTTTGCCGCTGGGCGCATACTCCGCCAGATCCAGCGCACGCTGGATCAACTCGCGGGGCGGCACTTTAGCCTGAAAGTGCCGGATGGAGCGGCGGGAGAGAATGAGTTTTTCCAGTTCATTTTCCGCCTTGGGCAGGACCAGCTCCGCTTTTTCGCTGGTCAGCGTCACGGCTTGCTTGGGACAGGCGGCCACGCAGTGGCCGCACTCGATGCAGCGGCGGCGCTCCCGGACAACGGGGCGCTTTTCCTCCAGTTTCAGATAGCCCATGGGACACAGTCGCACGCAGCTGCCGCAGCCCACACAACGGTTATAGTCAAATGCGATCATAAATCATACAACTCCTTTACTCCTCCTGAGTATACCATGAACCATTGACTGTGCGCTAGAGGGAACTTGCAACCGCAGAGCTTCTGTGCTACAATCTCAGCAAAATACGAAGGGCGGGTTTCGAGCCTATGGAAGAAAAAAAACAAAAAAAGCACCAGCTGTCCACCACCCAGCTCATTCTGCTTGGCTTTCTGGCGGCGGTGCTGGCGGGCAGTCTGCTGCTGAGCCTGCCTACTGCCGCGGCAGATGGCCGGGCGACCAACTATCTGGACGCCCTGTTCACCGCCGCCACCTCAGTATGTGTGACCGGCCTGACTGTGGTGGACACTTTTTCCCATTGGAGCCTGTTCGGCCATATCGTCATTCTGGTGCTCATCCAGCTGGGCGGTTTGGGCATCATCTCCTTCACAACGGGCATTCTGGTGCTGATCGGACGAAAGATCACGCTGAAGGACCGGATTTTGCTGGAAAGTGCCTTCAATCTGGACACAATGGACGGATTGGTCCGGTTCCTTGGCAAGGTATTTCGGGGCACACTGGCAGTTGAGGGAGCGGGCGCTCTGCTCAGTCTGCCGGTTTTCGTGCCCCGCTATGGGTTAAAAGGGATCTGGATCTCCGTATTTCATTCGGTTTCATCCTTCTGCAATGCGGGCATCGACATCCTCGGCCCGGACAGCCTGGCGCCCTATGTGGGAGATCTCTGGCTGAATCTGGTCACCATGGCTCTCATTATTCTGCGCGGTCTCGCATTTATTGTCTGGTGTGATGTGC
>USIZ01000089.1 GCA_900554855.1 uncultured Eubacteriales bacterium
TCGGAGAAGTTCTTCTCCAGGCGGTACGCCTCCAGCTCCACCAGCTGCTCGGCGAAGGAACCGGCGGCATTGGTGCCGGCGATGACGGAGTAGCTGCCCGCGCTCTCGGGCACATTGTTGCTCAGATGGATGCGGAAACCGGCGGCGTCGCCGACCCAGCCGCCCTGCAGAATGGCCTGGTTATAGCCGGTGCCGTTGCCCACAAAGCGCTCGTCCTTCAGCAGCAGGCCGTGGAACCAGGGCGGAATGACCACCCAGCGGCCCAGCATGGGCACATTGTGCTCATTGAGCAGCACGCCCAGATCCACCAGATAGTCATAGGCGTTGGCGCTGGTCAGGGTCTGGGCGGTGATGGTGCTCCCGCTCTTGACTCCGGCGAGCAGCAGACCGGCCAGATAGTTGTCGATCACGTCGTTGATGTTGTAGCTGGCTCTCTGCATGGCCGCGTCCACCACCTTGGGGTTGGACTGGGCGTTGTCGATGTCCTTCACCTGGAAATTGAAGTATTTGGCCTGGTCGATCTTCAGCTCCATCATGGTGCTGTCCAGCTCCTCCGGTGCGGCCAGATCCTCGCCGGTGTAGTCGTTGATGGCGATGTCGCCGATCTGGTTGATGTGGACGGTGTCGCCATAGGCGCGGATGTCGCCCTCATAGTCCCGGTTCAGCAGGGCGGAGTAGACGTGGACGTTGTCCAGGTGCTCCAGCAGACGGGCGGACCATACCTCGGGAATAAAGTTGGTAAATGCCATGGTTCAAATCATCCTTTCAAAGTGTTCTGGATCTCCGCCCAATGGGCGTTGATCTCACCGGGGCTCATGCCCCGCAGACTTTCCCGGTCAAAGGCCGGGGTCGGGACAGGCTCCGCCGGGGCCGCGCCCGCCATGCGGGCGGTAACGCTGTCACGCACCGCGTCCCGGAAGGTGCGCTCAAACTCCGCCACCCGGGCGTGGGACTCCTCTGCCGTGGCGCCGGTGAGCCACGGGGCAAACCCGGCGGGCAGACCCAGCCGGGTCAGCTCGTCCGCCGTGTCCACCTGGCGCTCCCGCTGTGCCTGGGCGGCGCTGCGCTCCTCCAGCGCGGCAAAGCGGGCATCATACTCCGCCTGCGCCGCACTGCGGGCCCGCTCCAGCTCCTGTGTGCGCGCCTGCTCCAACGCTTCGGCCTGCTCCCGTTCCCAGTTGGCCCGGGCCGTCTGAAGCGCGGAGGACACCTTCTTGTCAAAGGCGGACTGATAGTCCCGCCGCTGGCGCAGCAGCGTCTCAAGATCCGGCGTCTCCGCCTGAACGGCGTCCATCGGCTTGCGATCAAATCCTGTCTCTTCCATTGACTGCTCCTTTCTATCCCGCCGGGTACGCTCATGCGGCCCCGGTGTTATATGTGGTTAAATGGGAAGTTCGCTGATCTCACTCCTCCTCCCCCCGCTCCTCTCTCTGACGGCGCAGGTTTTCCGCCGCCTCGGCGGGGTCGCGGATGAACCAGAGCTGGCTGAGCAGGGTCTGATCGTCCACAATGTTCTGGAGTTTGCAGACCAGATCCACCTTTTCGCTCTCGTTGATGGGCAGGTCGGGGGTGAACACCACATCCACCTGATCCTCGTCCAACGGTGCCATGACGCCCCGGACGGTAAGCCAGTGGCTGTAAAGCGCCATGCGCTCCCGCAGTCCGCATTCCATGCGGCGCATCTTGCCCCGGGCCAGCAGATCCATGCTGAGCAGCTTCAGCTTCAGCGCCTGACCGGAGGAATTGCCCGCAAAATTCTCGTCGGACAGATCCACCGTGAGGGTCATCTTGTGCATCTCCCGCACCAGATTGTCCGCCAACACCTGCACCTCGCTCTCGTTGAAGGTCTTCTGGATGTACTCCGCCCGGGCGTCCAGCGGCGCACCGTCGATGAACTTCTCCCGCGCCAGCTTTTGCTCGTCCCCCTCGGCCAGCGTCATGCCGAAGAACACCAGCAGCGCGTCCACAAACTTCTTTTTATCCGTCAGGCGGCTGGACATCAGCGCGTCATAGGCGTCGATCAGCGACAGGATCTGCTCAAAATCACCCTGTCGGTCGTCATTATTGACATAGGCGATCATGGGCACCGCGCCGAACCAGTGATAGCGCACCTCGCCCACCGGCCGGAACGCACCGGCGCTCAGATCGGAGCAGACAAAGTCCCGCTCTGTGCGATCCGTGTAGACGGTGACGAAATAGTACCGCTCGCCGGTGGTCTTTTCCCGTCTGTCCCACACCATGCCGAAGAGCTTGGCGTGCTCCACCGTGGTGTCACAGACCAGAATGCCCCGGCGGGGGTCGATCCGGGCGGAGCGGGGCATGGGATCGCTGCCGCCCGAGGCGTAGCACAGCTCCAGGCAGTCTCCCATAACGCCCATTGTCCGGCCAATGGACACGTCCACCTCCGGGAGATGTCCCCGCTCATAACAGCGCAGAAGGGGCGCCAGCTCCACCTTCCGGCCCAGCTCGTCCACCGGGTTGGCATCGTACTTCACCGGCTGGCCCAGATAATAGCCCAGCGCAATGTCCACTACATACTTGGCGTAGTTCACCGCCACCTGCACCTCGCCCTCCCGGCAGGTGCGAAAAATGTCGTGTCTGCCCAGATAGTAGCGATCCAGCTTGTCATAGCGCGCCGCCGCCAGCTCCGCCCGGCGCACCAGATAACGCAGCACCCCCGGCGCAATGCGCTCCACATCAGGTACCTCTGAGTGGTCAAGATAAATAATCATGTCTGCTCCTTTCTTTCGTGGGACTTCCGAAGGCTTCCCCTTTGGGGGAAGCCTTTGAGTGCAGCGCGGACTTTCGCCCCCCTCACAGCCCTCTCGGCCTCCTCGTCACTCTGCCCCGCCCCCGGTCGATGACGGTGGCGACAAAGTAGCGGATGGCATCCATACAGTGGTCATGCTCCTTGACGGGCCGATCCTCCCCGCGGTCGGCGGCAGCCGCGTCCCAGACATAGCTCTGGAACTCTTCCGCCGTGTGACGGCAGGTGTCGGCAAACAGCAGCGATCCGTCCTTGAGCAGCTCACCCACCCGGCGAATGCCGTCCCCCACCCGGTTGTCCGCCTTCAGCACCGGCCAGCCCCGGCGGCGCAGCTCCTCAATGAAGCTGGCCGCCGAGGGATCCACCACCACCGCCCGGGGCGTCACACCGTCCAGGAACACCGCCAGATCGTCGGCGTAGTCGCCGTCGGTCTTCTGCCGCCGCTCCTCCCGGCCCGACCAGTAATACTCCCCGGCGCACACCCACGCCCCGCCCGCACTGCGCCGCCACTTCAGAAACACCGTGGGGTTCTGGGTGCCGTAGTCGCAGGAGATATAGGTATCGCCCCGCAGCTCCGGCAGTTCCTTCAACAGGTGCTTCGCGGGAGAAAACCCATCGTAGACCACCCCGTCCGCCGCCCGCCACAGCCCCAGCACATAGCGCTCGTAGAACGCGCCGGTATACATCCTGCGGTAGCGCGCGCGCACCGCCTCGCTGAGCGCCGGATTGTCCTCCATGGTGAAGTGAAGGTGGAGCAGACGGCGCTCCTCCGCCCGGCGCACCCATTCCTGATAAAACCAGTGCCCCGGCCCGGCGGGGTTGCAGTTGAACCAGAACTTGCTGGCACCCACGCTGCACCGGGCCAGCGCCTGCTCCACAAAGCTGCGGGGCATCAGCGCCACCTCGTCCAGCAGCACCCCGGCCAGCGTGATGCCCTGAATGGCGGCAAAGCTGCTCTCGTCGTGACCGCCGAACAGGTAATAGTCATTGCTCCGGTTCCCGCTCCACACCGTCAGCCGGTTTTGACTGCGCTTCTCCTCAATGCGGAAAATGCCCTCCGTCCACTGGGGCAGCAGATTGGTCACATTGCGGCGCAGCGACTCCACGCTCCGCCCGCACAGGGCGAAGCACTGCCGCTCGAACCGCGTCATGCTCCACAGCAGAAAGCCCACCGCCATGCTGACGGTCTTTCCGCTGCGCACCGCCCCGTCGCACAGAATGCCGTCAAGCTCCGCTGCCCCCGGCTCCCGCCACCAGGTCATCGTCCGGCGCTGCTTCGGACTGAACGGCTGAAACTCCATCGTCTTCCCCTCCCTCCAGCTCCTCCCGCAGCAGGGCGAGCAAATTGTTCTCCGGCACCTCCGCCGCCCCGTTTCCCCAGCGCTCCGGCATCCGGTGGCTCAACCACAGGGCAATGGCCGACGCGTTGGGCGGCACCTGCTTGCGGGTGCGGACGATCTTTTCGCCCTTCTCGCCCTCCTCCCGGCGCTCCTCGGTGTATGTGTAGCCGGTGGCCATCAGAAACAGCGCCCGCTCCACCAGCCGGTCCGCCTCCTCCCCGTCGGGCACCTTTCCCCTCAGAAAATCCACATCGTCCCTCCCCCATCCGTCTTCGCCCTGATATTAAAACATATGTTCGATTTGTGGAATGCAAATAACAAAAAAATCCCGGCCCGCATTGCATTTTGGGTCGGGATTCGGTATTCTTTGTATAGAAACGCGCAAAAGGAGTGGCACTATGGCCAACGACGAGATCCAGCACCGGCTGGAGGAGGCCTTTGCGGCCTCAGGCCTGACCCAGGCCGCGCTGAGCCGGGCCTCCGGCATCGACCGGAGCAGCATTTCACTCTACCTGAGCGGGCGCTACAAACCCAAGGCCGACAAGCTGCTGCGGCTGGCCGCCGCCTTGTCTGTGACGCCGGAATGGCTCAGCGGCATGGAGGCAAATGCCCCGGAGCCGTCGGCCCTTTTACCGGTGGCGCAGGAACTGGACGAACAGGGCGGTCTGCGCTTCACCGAGGAGCGCGTCCCCGTCCCCCGCTCATTTCTCCACGGCGGCGACAGCGGTTCCTTTTTCATTCTCCGTGTCACCGGGCTGGCCATGTACCCCCGCCTGCTGAGCGGCGACTGCCTGCTGGTGGAAAAGACCGCCGAACCAAAGGACGGCGCCATCGCCGTACTGGTGCAGGACGGCGCACTGCTGGTGCGCACCGTCTCCGGCAAAACGCTCCTGCCCGCCAACCCGGAATATCCCCCCAGAGCCCTGGATCACACTGCCCGCATTCTCGGCCGGGCGGTGATGCTGGTGCGGGCGCTGTGAAAGGAGTT
The DNA here is from genome assembly GCA_900554855.1 of uncultured Eubacteriales bacterium. Lineage (GTDB taxonomy): Bacteria > Bacillota > Clostridia > Oscillospirales > Oscillospiraceae > UMGS1766. Next base: position 5,096 of record USIZ01000089.1, read on the forward strand.
CTCATATGAAACACCCCCTCAGGCTGCTGGCGCTGGATCTGGACGGCACCAGCCTGAACACCGCCAAGCATATCACCCCTGCCGTCCGTCAGGCCCTTCTGGACGCCATGGCCGCCGGAGTCACTGTCGTCCCGGCTTCCGGCCGTCCGCTGACCGGGCTGAGTGAAGAATTTCTCGCCCTCCCCGGCGTGAACTACGCCCTGACCTCCAACGGCGCGGCGGTGTACCGGCTCTCCGACCGCGCGCGCATCTATGAGCGCTGTCTGGACACCCGGCTGGCCGCCGAACTGATGCGTCGGCTGGAACAGCTGGACATCGTGGCCACCTTCTTCGCCAACGGGCAGGGCTACGCCTCCCAGCGCCAGCTGGCCTTTCTGCCCCGGCTGGACGTGACGGAGCCGGTGCGGGACTATCTGCGCACCACCCGGACGTCGCTGGCCGACCCCGCCGCCTTCATTCTGGAGCATGGCCGAGTGGAAAAATTCACGCTGAACTACCTCCCCGCTCCGGGCGGCGGACGGGTGGATGGGGAAAAGGTGCGCGCGCTGCTGGAGGAATTCGGCCTGAAGTCCGTCTCCGGCGGCACCAACAATGATGAGATCACCGCCCCCGGCGCAGACAAAGGCGCCGGACTGCTGGCGCTGGCCGATCACCTCGGCATTCCGAGGGAGCAGACCATGGCCTGCGGCGACTCGGAAAACGACCTCGCCATGCTGGACGCAGCGGGCTTCGCCGTGGCCATGGCCAACAGTGAAGCATGCGTATTCCCCCACGCCGACGCCGTCACCGCCTCCAACGAAGAGGACGGTGTGGCAAAAGCGGTATATAAGTATGTTTTAATATGAATGGCAAATTGGGGTTTGTAGGGATTGCCAAAGGCTTCTCCCTGGGGAGTGAGCCCGAAACAGGAATGCGCCAGCGGCGCATTCCCGGGCGAGTGCA
>USIZ01000090.1 GCA_900554855.1 uncultured Eubacteriales bacterium
GCTCTGGCTGGCCGTGCGGCTGGCTGTGTGTGACCTGGCTCTGCCTCAGGATGAGCCCTGCCCGCTGGTGCTGGACGAGGCACTGGTCAACTTCGACGACCATCGTCTGACGCCTGCGCTGGAACTGCTGGGGCAGCTCTCTCAGCGGCGGCAGATCCTGCTGTTCACCTGCCAGAGCCGGGAGCAGCGTGCCATGGATGAGAGGGGTGGACATCATGCGCAATGATGAGCTCCCCCGTGAGGGGCTGAGTTCCGAGCAGTCTGAGCCCTCAAAGGAATCCGGTCAGCCGCAACCCAAGGAGGACTGGCGTCAGAGCCTGTTTGAATGGCTCCAGCTGCTGGTGATGGTGCTGGTCATCATCGTGGGGGTGTTCACCTTCCTCGGCAGCGTGATCGGCGTGGACGGTTCCTCCATGTACCCCACGCTCCACAACGGCGACCTGATGCTGGTGCGCCGCATCGCCTACACGCCGACTCAGGGCGATGTGGTCGTTCTGCGCAAGGACGGCACTTTTGACAATGAAGCACTGGTCAAGCGCATCATCGCCACCGGCGGACAGACCGTTTACATCGACTACGATGCCAACACCATCACGGTGGACGGCCAGGTGCTGGATGAGTCCTACCTGAACTATGAGTACGACTCCGCCTACGGCAGCGACTGCATGGCAGATCTGACCTATCTCGATCCCCAGTATGTAAACCGGGAGTTCACTGTGCCCGATGGATGTATCTTTGTCTGCGGCGACAACCGCAACCACTCAAGCGACAGCCGCTCCGCGGAACTGGGCATGGTAGACGCGCGCTATGTGATCGGCGAGGTACTTCTGGTATTCCTACCTTTCAGCCATTTCGGACTGATCAAATAAGAAAAAAGCTGGAGATTCTTACGAATCTCCAGCTTTTTTCTTACATGATCTTCAGATCCGGGGCAACCTTGAACGGGGCGCCGGTCTTGGCGCGGATCTCCTCCACGCTGACGCCCTCCCGATGCTCTACCAGCGTCAGGCCCTCCGTGGCCGACACGTCGAAGAGCGCCAGCTCGGTGACGATCGCCTTGACCACCCGGCGGCCGGTCAGCGGAAGCGTGCACTCGGAGACGATCTTCGGACTGCCGTTCTTGGAGCAGTGGTCAGTCATGACGATCACATCGCGGATGCCGCTGACCAGATCCATGGCGCCGCCCATGCCGGGATAGCTGCCCGGCCGGGCCCAGTTGGCCAGATCGCCGTACTGTGACACCTCAAAAGCACCCAGCACCGTGGCCTTGACCAGTCCCTGCCGGATCATACCAAAGGAGGTACAGATATCAAACACGCAGGCGCCGGGGATCAGATCCACCGTATTGCCGCTGGCGTTGAAATAATGAGCCTCCGGGTCAATGCCGGGATAGGACTTGGCGGAGCCCAGCAGGCCGTTTTCCGACTGAATGACCACATTGTCCGTGATATAGTCCCCCACCAGCACAGGCATACCCGCGCCCAGATTGATGACATCGCCATCTCGAAAGAAGGAGGCGACTTTTTTTGCAATAAAATGCCGGTTATCCATAATGACCTCTCCCCTTTCAGCGGTTTTTATCCAGAACCATATTGACGAAAATGCCCGGTGTGGTAATGTTTTCCGGGGCGATCTCGTCCAGCTCCACCAGTCGATCCGCCTCGACGATGGTCAAATCGCCGGCGGTGGCCACGATGTGGTTGGAGTTCAGCGCCGTGCCGTTGTAGGTCAGGTTGCCGTAGGCGTCTGCCGTGGCGGCACGCACCAGCGAGATGTCCGCCCGGAGCGCAGACTCCAGGATCCACTCCTGTCCGTTCAGCTCGATGGTCTGCTTTCCCTCCTGCGCCACGGTGCCGAGGCCGGTTTTGACCAGAATGCCGCCCAGGCCCATGCCGCCGGCCCGGATGCGCTCGGCAATGGTGCCCATGGGGCAGAACTCCACCTCGATCTTTCCGGATGCCACCAGCTCCAGATTCTCCCGCACAGAGCCGGAGTGAGCCATGATAACCTTATCAAAGATGCCCATGTGCATGAGCCGGGCGCAGCTGGCATCCAATGCGATGTTGGTCAGGTGCTTGGCTCCGCTGGCGATCAGGCAGTCCAGCAGCTCATTGGGCAGACCGTGAAAGGCGAAACCGCCGGCCATGATGGTCTGCCCATCGTGGAATTGGGCAATAATCTCATCTCTTGAAAAGAGCTTACTTTTCATATCTGTGTCTCCTTCGCTTCAATATTGTCCAACAGCCGCTCCAATGAGGCGGCATACTGTGCGTCATCCTCCGGGGTGCGCTTTTTCGGTCCCTTCAGATGGTGCTTGCCGCTGGCGCGGCGGGACTTTGCGGCCAGATGCCGATCCATCAGCAGGCCCCCGATATTGTCATTCGTATACCAGCGGCCGCTCTGGTGAATGCCGTAGGCCCCTTTTCCCAGCGCCATGGCCGCCACGCCGTAGTCCTGCGTGACTACCAGATCGCCTTTACAGCAGCGGTTGACCAGTGCAAAGTCTACCGCGTCAGCTCCCGCTCCGATCACAATGACATCACTGTAATCAGAGGAAAGGACATGATTTGTGTCGCAAAGCAGCGTCACGGGAATTTTCCGCCGCTTTGCGGCCTGCTCTGTCAGCCGCACCACAGGGCAGGCGTCCGCATCCACCCAGATGTGCATCAGCGCAGCTCCATCTGCACGGTAAGCTTGTTTCCCTTTACAGTCACATCCGCCATACTTCCGCAGATCAGCGGCATCTGAGGCGGCAGGTGGCCGATGTCCACATCCATGACGATGGGAACGTGATACTCGCTCAGCAGATCCGTGACCGCATGGTACTGGTCCAGTCCCATCAGCTCCTGCCCATAGCACAGGGGGCGGCCGATCAGAAAGCCCTTCACATGGTCGAACCAGCCCGCGTGCTGCATCTGCCAGACCGCCCGGCGGATGGCCATGACGTTGAGATCACAGCACTCCAGGAACCAGATGAAGCCGTCGTCCTGATAGCGCTCGGTGAATGCTTTCACATGGTCGTACTTCGTGCCCAGCAGGTTGACCAGGCAGTCCACACAGCCGCCGATGAGCCGTCCGGAGAAGCGCATATTCTGCTCCGGGAAGCTGTGCAGTTCCAGTGCCGTCGTAGCACGGTAGGGCGCGGTGGCAGAGGCGTTTTCGTCCTTCTCCCGCTCCCAGTAGCCATAGCTCTTCATGGTGAGTTTCTTCCCCATCAGCAGGTCGAGGGCATCCTGCACCGCCGGATGGCGGGGCTGCATCCCGAAGGTGCCCGCGCAGGGGCCGTAGATGGATGCGGTATCACACAGAGTTGTGAGCAGGAAGGTGAAGTTTGTGTTGTCCGAGTAGCCCATGAACCACTTGGGCTCGGCCTTGTTCACCCGGTCAAAGTCCACATAATCGAGGATCTCGCACATCAGCTCGCCGCCGCCGCAGGAGATCAGCGCGTCGTTCCGGTCGGAGCAGTAGTAGTCCGTCAGCTCCTGCCCGCACTTCTCCGGGGTATTGCTGATGCCGATGCCGCAGCCTTCAAAGCAGTTGGGGCCCAGATCGGCCTGAAAGCCCTCCCGCTTGAACTGCTCCAGCGCGGCCAGAAAGGCGGTGTGATAGGGCTCAATATAGGCGCCGAAGGACGGCGCCACAAAGCCGATGGTGCCCTGTTCGGGCAGAAAAGCGGGATAGCGCATAGGTCAGATCCTCCTCATTCAGATGTTCAACACTCGGATTATAGCAGTTTTTGCGCCATTGGACAAGAGGAAAGCGTGCGCTCTCACGAGTGCGCACGCTTTTCCTTTACCAGTTCAGCGAACTGGAATGCAGTTGCTGATTGAGTTCATTCAGCCGCATAATCGCATCCGAGGCATACTCCGGGAGCGGCCCATCATCGCTGCCCGAGTGGATCGTATAAAGCATCGTATCCGTACCGTCCGAATAAAACTGCATATACAACAGATCCTGATATGGTCTGCCGGCATTGCACCAATAGGTCGCCCGCCAGTTTCCGTTCTTCGCATCAGACAGATCAAGCGGCTTCGCGTTGAAGCAGGCCAGATCAATGCTGTTCAGTAGCTGCACCATATCCTGCCGCCACTCATCGCGGAACGCCTCATAACCGAGGTCTACATAATACTGCGTATAGGCGTCATAGGTCTGCCGGATCTTCTGATAGTCCTGACTCAGCTTCCGGTAAAGCTTCTCAGGCAGCATACTGCCTGAGAAGCATCCGAGGATAAAATCGCTGGAGATCTCCGGGGCATCCGGCACAACTGTAAGAACATTGTCCGGATAAGGTCTCCACGGCACCCCCGGATCACTGATATAGGGATAGGTGCAGTACTTGATCCAGAGCTCATATTGCTCCTGAAGATCATAGGCCACCAGTTCTCCCCCGCTGCTGTCATCCGAATAAAAACTGCCGCTGCCCACAAAAACGTAGTAGGTCTCGCCATACAGCTCCAGCGGAAAGTAACGCTCCATATCCAGCTCGTCTCCCCAGAGTTTCTTTGCCTTCTGGTAAAGCTCCTCCGTCAGAACCGGGCCATTCTTCGCGTTGCTGTCAATGTCGGTCTTCTGTATCTGCAAAAGCAGCAGCTCCAGTGCGCGCTCCTCATCGCCGGCCTGATAAGCCTCCATGACTGCCCGTTCATCTGCACCACCAACATCATCCGTAAAATACTGCCTACAGGTCTGACTGCGCATATAATAGGTCTCCCCCAGCAGTCCAAGGGAACTGACCCAAGTCTCATCCTCTCGGAGCACGTAGGGAATGCCCAGCTTATCGCAGAGTTCCGTATCTCCAACCGGCGTGATATGATCCTGATAGAGCAGAGTCGGCTCCATCTGCGCCACAAATGCATCCACGCCGCCCTGACCCAGCGTATTGACCAGCGCCTTCGTCTGCTTCCACGCACCATAGCTGCTGATGCACAGGCCGCTTCCGCCGGCCTCCCGGGTGACAAGGATGCAGGCAGGGATAGCCAGCAGGATTGCAAGGCAGACGCAGATGACCATCCGCATCCGGCTTCTGACCTTCTTAAATGCCCTTTTTGCCGTCATGTTCGGCGCATTTTTTGTTACTGGTTTCGCGGCCGCCGCGTCCAACGCCAGTGGCTCCCGCATCCGGTTCAGCCGGTCCCGGCAGTCGGCGCAGGTTTTCAGGTGTTCCTCCACCAGTTCCATGCTCCCACGCTTCAGCGCACCATCCACATAGAGAGGCAGCAGATCCTGCACCACCTCGCAGAAGCGGATATCGTCAGCTGTTTTCCGTTCCATCGCGCACCTCCATCTGCCGGGCCAGCCTGGCTCTGGCCCGGTAATAGGTCATTTTCGCCCAGGATTCACTCTTTTCAAAGATCGCGGCGATCTCCTGAAACTGTAGCTCTCCAAAGACACGCAGCTCAAATACCTCCCGGTACGGCTCCGGCATGGCGTGAAGATGCCGGTGCAGCTCCAGCACGGTCTGCCGATCTTCCAGCCGCTGGAGCGCACCGTCCGGCTCGCCCCGCTCCACAAGGTGTTCCGGTTCCGGGTGGAACCGTTTCCGGCGCTTCTGCTCCTTATAAAAGGCGTTCTTGGCGATCTGGCACAGCCATGTCTCGATCGCACAGTCGCCCCGAAAGCGGTCAATATGGAGAAAAGCCTGATAGAACGTCTCTGCTGTCAGCTCTTCGGCCTGATCGGCGCTCTGGGTCAGCCCCAGCAGAAAACGGTAGACCTTCTCTGCACAGCGCTCATAAATGTCGTGAAACTGATCCATCGGCTCCCCTCCTTCCGTGTCTTTGTCTATTAGAGCTGCAAGGCGGCCAAAAGTCACACAAAACGCCGAATTTTTTAAATGCCGAAAGGCACAGCCGGAAACCGACTGTGCCTTTCGTATTTTGGGAATGGAAACTAGCAAAATTACTGCTTAGCCTGATAAGTCTTGAACTTATCCAGCATAGCGCGAGGAGTCTTGGTGGCACGCTCATAGCGGGGGCACTCCTCATAGCCGGGCAGACCAGCCAGATACTTGGCGATCTTCT
>USIZ01000091.1 GCA_900554855.1 uncultured Eubacteriales bacterium
TTCTGCTTCACCGGCCCGGCGGGCTCACTGCCTTCATTGTAGATCACCGTGCAGTCGCCCAGTCCGGCATTGAACATCCGGTAGAAGATGTCCGGATGACCCGCCTCGGTGAACACCAGCACAGAGCGGTGGGACTCAACCGTGGGGATCAGATTTTTATTCTTTCGGGTAATGTCCAGGATCTTGACCCGCTCCAGATCCACCTCCGTATTGTCGGAAAAATACTGCAGCCACGCCAGAATGTGGGCATTGGTAAAGAGATTCTGTTCCATGCTTGATGCACCCTTTCTTCAACAGGTTGAATGGTTAAAGCCATTATACTACGTCCGAAGCCGAATTGCACCCATTTTCGCATAAAAAAGAGGACGCCGAAGCGTCCTCTTTCTTGGTGGTTAAGTTGTGAGCTTAGAACTCGCCCTTGCCGATGAACTGATCGACGTTGTCCTTGGTGATGTAGATCAGGTCGGTGTAGTGATAATACTCGGTGGAACCGGTGGAGAAGTACTCGTTCATGGCCACGCAGGTCTCGGCGGCGATGTCGTCAGCGCGGTTCATGACGGTCATTTCCAGCTTGCCGTCCTTGACCGCCTGGATGGCGTCGTTCTGGCCGGTGAAGGAGTAGACCTTGATCTTGTCGCCCAGGTTGGCCTCCTGGATGGCATCCACAGCGCCCATGGTCAGGTCGTCGTCATAGCCGATGACAATGTTGATCTTGTCGCCGTCAGCCTGGATGTGCTGCTCCATGGCGGACTTGGCGTCAGTACGGCTGGAGAAGGCGTAGTCAGGCTCATACAGGTTGTAGTTGCTGTCGGCCATGGCGGTCTTGAAGCCGGCCTCACGGAGCTGATAGTCCTTCAGGAAGGGCACGCCGGAGATCTGGACCACATTGCAGCCGGCGTCAGCGCCGTTGTCCTCAATGATCTTCTTGCCGATCTCGACAAAAGCCTGCTCCTGGTCGGGGCCGATGCAGGCGGTGGCGTACTCACGACCGGCCTCATCCACGTCCAGTGCGCACAGGAACAGCGGAATACCGGCTTCCTTGCACTCCTTGGCGATATCGACCATAGCGGTGGGGTCGCCGCCGAACACGGCCAGAGCGTCCACGCCGGCGTCGATCATCTGACGGCAGTAGTTGGTCACGTCGTCCGCCACGGTGTTGGCGTCCAGCGTCTTGACATTGGCGCCGGCCGCCTCAGCCATGCGCTTGAACTCGGTGCCCACGCGGCCGCCCCAGGGAGCGGTGGAGGTGATGGTGACATAGCCCAGATTCTTGCCGGACAGGTCAACGCCGCTCACATCGACGTTGCAGCCGTCCTGCGCACCGGAAGCGCCGGAAGCGCCGCTCTGACCGCCGCCGGCCTCAGAAGAGGCTGCGGGAGCCGCAGACCCGGAACCCGCGGAGGCCGCGGAACCGCCGCCGCCACCGCCGCAGGAGGCGAGGGCAAGCACCATGGCAAGAGCAAGTACCAGAGACAGGAGTTTACCGATCTTTTTCATTATTTTCCTTCCTTTCCTACATTGAGAGGTGGATTATGACACCGCTTTTCCTTCCAAGCGGATCGTCAACGATAGGAGAAGCTTATTCCGCTTCCTTGTTGCTGGTGAGGCGGTCGATGATAAGGACCACGATCAGCAGCGCGCCGGTGATGAGGTTGACCCACGCCTGAGACAGGAACAGGGCCGTCATCATCTGGGAGATGACACGCATGATGAGCACACCCAGCAGGACGTGGATGGCGGTGCCCTTGCCGCCGGACATCTTGATGCCGCCGATGACGCAGCAGGAGATGGTCAGAGTGGCCAGGCTGTTGCCCTGGGTGTAGATGGCAAAGCCGGCATTGGACACCATGATGAAGCCGCACACTGCACTCAGCAGGCCGCACAGCACATAGGTGGCCCAGACGGTCTTCTGCACGCTGATACCGGCATAGGCCGCAGCCTCGGCGTTATCGCCCACCACATAGAGGTTATTACCGAACTTGGACTTATACATCCAGAGGAACACGGCCGCCACGATCACCACAAAGATGATGGCCGAGGGGGTAAACCACTTCTGGCCAAACGGTTTGGTGTTGGCGATGAGCTTGACGATGTCTGCGTCCTCCGGGGCAAACGAGCTGTTGGCAAAGTAGAACACGATGCCCTGATAGGCGTAGTTGGCAGCGATGGTGGCGATCAGCGAGGAGACGCCGATCTTTGCCACGAAGAAGCCGTTGATGAAACCGGTGATGACGCCCGTCAACAGGCAGCCGACGATGGCGACCACCAGCGAGAGCACCGAGTTGCCCGAGGCGTGGTAGACTGCATTGAAGCAGACGACCGAGGTGACGCCGGCCAGACCGGCCTGGAAGCCGGCGGACAGGTCGATGTTGCCGGTGATCATGACCAGAGCCAGACCGAGGCAGACGGGACCGTACATGGCGGTGTAACGGATAACATTGTAGAAGCCGGAACCATAGCCATCCACGGCAATAAAGGCCACAAACAGCATGATGATGAGGATCAGGACGGAGTTATTGTCCTTGAACGTCCGCACGAGACGGCTGCGCTTTTCAGCCTTGGCGGCCATTACTTTCTCTTCCACAGTTTGACCCCCTTTCCTTTCAGGACATCCAGAGACAGGGCGAACAGCATGATCGCGCCCATGACGACCCACTGGAGGTACTGGGACATATGCAGGCTGGTGAAGCCGGCGGAGAGCACGCCATAGAACAGCACGCCGATGACGGTGCCCCAGACGGAGCCCTTGCCGCCCTGCACCGCGCAGCCGCCCAGAACCACGCAGAGGATGATCTGCATCTCAGCGCCGGAACCGGACTGAGGGTTGGAGCTCAGGGAGTTTGCCATGGTGATGACTGCCGCCAGGCCGACGCACAGGCCGGTGATCATGTAGGCAATGGTGATATTGCGCTTGTGGTGGATGCCGGAGAACCGGGCCACGATGGGATTGGCGCCGATGGCATAGATCTGCTGGCCGTACACGGTGCGGCTCAGGATCAGGCCGAGGATCACGGCCACGACCACGAACCAGATGATCAAGATGCTGAAGGGTCCGATGGCGGCTCTGCCCAGCGCCCGGAAGGCCGGGGAGCAGTCGTTGGGGATGACCAGCACCGTACCGGCGGAAACCATGATGGCCAGCGCACTGTAAATGGAGCTGGTGCCAAGGGTGGTGATGAAGCTGTTCAGCTTCACATAGCTGACCAGAACGCCGTTGAACAGGCCGCACAGCAGGCCCACGCCCAGCGTAGCCAGCACGGTCAGCGCCGCATTGTCGGTTTTCATCATCACCGTTGCCGCAATGCAGCAGGTGAAGGTGAGCATATTGCCCACGGAAAGGTCGATGTTGCCGGTCAGCATGACCAGCGTCAGGCCGAAGGCGATGATGCCGGTATAGACCATCTGACGGAAGATCATCATCAGGTTGCTGGGGGTGACAAAGACCAGTCCCCCGGCGCCGCCCTTGCTGATCTGAAGGATCACTTCAAAGATCACCAGGGCAGCCAGCATGGCCAGAAATACGGAGCTGCCGTTCAGCGCCTGAAATTTCGACCAGTAATACTTGAAGCCGCGTTTTTCGGTGGCGGCGGTGGTTTTCTCAGACATTCTCTTCCGCCTCCTTCTTTGCCTCGAGCTCCTCGTGGAAGTCCGCGTGGAAGTTGCCGCCCAGCGCGTATTTCAGCACCTTTTCGCGGGTCAACTCCGGCGTGATATCCAGCTGAGCGGTCTTCTTGCCCTCATAGATGGTGACCACGCTGTCGCAGACGCCCATGATCTCCTCGATCTCGGAGGAGACGACGATGATCGCCATGCCCTGCTTGGCCAGATCGCTCAGCAGGCCGTAGATCTCGGACTTGGAGCCCACGTCGATGCCGCGGGTGGGTTCGTCCACGATGAGCACCTTGGGATTCATCATCAGCCACTTGGCCACGACGACCTTCTGCTGGTTGCCGCCAGAGAGGTTGCCCACCAGCTGGTTGACGGAGGGAGCCTTGATGGAGATGGATTTCATGTACTGATCCGCCGCCTTGCGCTGGGCAGGACGGTTGATAACGCCCAGCCTGGCCAGCAGGGGCAGACGCACCAGCGTCATATTCAGCAGAATGGACAGACGCAGCGCCAGACCTTCCTTTTTGCGGTCCTCGGTGCAGAAGCCGATGCCGGAGCGGATCGCGCCCGCAGGGTCGCCGCCCCGGAGCTTTTTGCCGTCCACCAGCACCTCGCCGCTGTCGTACTTGTCTACGCCAAACACGGCGCGCATGATCTCGCTTCGTCCGGCGCCGACCAGACCGAAGAAACCGACGACCTCGCCCTTGCGGACGGTGAAGGAGATATCCTCAAACACACCCTTGCGGCTGAGGTTCTTGACCTCCAGCATGGGGGTGGTGATCTCGGCCGGCTCCTTCAGGTAGAGGTTTTCCAGCGGGCGGCCGATCATGTTGGCGATCAACTCGTCCTGCGTAAATTCATCCTTATGTTTGCTGATGATATTTTTGCCGTCGCGGATGACGGTGATATCATCGGAGAGGAACATAACCTCATCCAGCTTGTGGCTGATGTAGATGATGGCGATGTTTTTGTCCACCAGTTTACGGATCACGTTGAACAGCGTCTCCGTCTCCTGCTCGGACAGCGAGGAGGTGGGCTCGTCCATGATGATGAGGCGGGCGTTGCGGGTCAGCGCACGGCCGATCTCGATCATCTGCTGCTGGCCGACCGACAGGTCGCCGGCGATGGTCTTGGGCGAGATGTTCATGTCCAGTTCCTGAAGGATCTCCGCCGCCTTTTCATAGAGCAGCTTGTGATCCACCAGTCCGCCCTTCATGGGCAGGTTGCCGATGAACAGGTTCTTGGCCACGTCCAGCTGGGGCGCAATGGACAGCTCCTGATACACGCAGGAGACGCCCGCCGCAATGGCCTCCGTGGTGGACGAAAAATTGACTGACTTGCCGTCGATCAGGTAGTCGCCGCCGTTGCGCTGGTGCACGCCGGTGAGCACCTTGATCAGTGTGGATTTGCCAGCACCGTTTTCACCGCACAGGGAGTGGACCTGCCCCTCTCGGATCTGGAGAGAGACGCCGTCCAGCGCCCGCACGCCGGGAAACAGTTTGACAATGTCTTTGAGCTCGATGAAAATATCGCCTTTACTCAAGCTCAAGCACCCCCTTTTCTTTTCCCTATACCCTTTGCTTGTCAAATGTGCTACATTTGAGTGTGCTTATCATAGCACTTTTCTGGCAAAAGTGCAAGCAGATTGCACATTTTCTAGACCCGCTAGTCGCAAAAAATTGTATAGTTCGACCAGTTATACCGGTATAAATAGAAACTTTTATTTTCGTTTTTTCTTGATTTTGAATTTAAGATTCAGTTTTTTGTGATTTTTAATTGTCAAAATAACTATTTTTTACTGTATAGTAGCTTATTTTTCGCACATTCTTCGTTTTCGACCGTCTCTGATGCATAATGAGCCTACCTTCTCCGCCCGGCCTGAAGCAAAAAAGCGCTCCGAACCGTGGGTTCGGAGCGCCGGAAGCGCGCTGTTTCAAGTTGTTCACGCCTTGTGGAAGGCCCACACGTTACGGATCTGATCCTTGAGTCGGTCAAATGTCCAGGTCTGGGCACTGCGCTTGGGACTGTTGGGATCACAGATGGAAAACCCCGCGTCGGAGTGACCGGTCAGCACGATATAATGGCCGCCGTCAGTAAAATCGCCGGGGCCCATGGAGCAGATGAGCACCTTTCCGTCGGACAGGGCGGCAGCCATTCCGTTCTCGTCCAGGCCGATCTCCTCGCTTTTCAGGCCGAAGTGGGCGCAGCCGGTGGCCATCAGCTCCCACGCCGTGCCGCTGCCCTCCACATAGTAGCCCTGCTGCTCCGCGTATTGGGCGACCGTGCCGGGATCGTAGTTCGCGTCGCCGGTCAGGTAAAGAGATCGGAAGAGCACACGT
>USIZ01000092.1 GCA_900554855.1 uncultured Eubacteriales bacterium
TCCGGCTCAGGGGTGTACTGGTCGCAGGCGACCACGCTCCAGCGGGTCAGATCCGCAGCCTCTTCCCTGGGCAGCAGCACGTCCGCCGGGCCGAAGCCGAGGTGGCTCCAAGGTTCGTTCATGTTATCCACACGCTCCATTTCTCTCTGTGCGGAGAGCCCCCCACGCCGCATGAGTGAACACGGTATGAGAGGCTCTCACCGGCGCGTTTCTCCCCGCCGGTTCAGCGTTTTCTGTTTTCTTCTTACAGCGCAGTCCGGATGGCGGCCAGCAGGTCGTCGAACTCCTCGTAAGCGGCCAGCTCCGGGTGATCCTTGCGGATCTGCTCGGTGCTGCGGAACAGGAAGCCCGCCTTGCTGGCCTGGATCATACCCAGATCATTGTAGCTGTCGCCGCTGGCGATAGTCTCAAACCCGATGGACTGGAGTGCCTTGACCGTGGTCAGCTTGCTCTTTTCGCAGCGCATCCTGTACCCGGTGATGGTGCCGTCCTCGGCGACCTCCAGACTGTTGCAGAACAGCGTGGGCCAGCCCAGCTTGGCCATCAGGGGCTTGGCAAACTGCTCAAAGGTGTCGCTCAGGATAATGACCTGGCAGTCCTTGCGCAGCTCATCCAGAAACTCCTTCGCACCGGGCAGCGGGTCGATGGTGGCGATCACGTCCTGGATCTCCTTCAGACCCAGATGGTGCTCCTTCAGGATCTCCAGCCGGTAATTCATCAGCTTGTCGTAGTCGGGCTCATCCCGGGTGGTACGCTTCAGCTCGGGAATGCCGGTGGCCTCGGCGAAGGCGATCCAGATTTCGGGGACCAGGACGCCCTCCATGTCCAGACAGGTAATAACCATTTATATCTCTCCTTTGCGGCGGCATAGAATGCTCAGCGGTGCTTGATAAAGTGCTCCATCCGCTCCAGCGCGGTGGACAGGTCGTGGATGGACGCGGCGTAGCAGGCCCGGAAGAAGCCCTCGCCGCCGGGGCCGAAGGCGCTGCCGGGAATGACGGCAACGTGCTCCGTCTCCAGGAACTTCGTGCAGAAGGTGTCGCTGTCCATGCCGGTGGACTGGATGCTGGGGAACATATAGAAGGCTCCCTTGGGCTCAAAGCACTCCAGCCCGATGGAGCGGAAGCCGTCCAGCAGGAAGCGGCGGCGGCCGTCATATTCCTCCCGCATGGCGGCGATGTCCTCATCGCCGTACTGCATGGCCTCAATGGCGGCGTACTGGCTCATGGTCGGAGCGGACATGATGCCGTACTGGTGCAGCTTGATGATCTGACTCACCAACTCCCGGGGGCCGCAGAGGTAGCCCATGCGCCAGCCGGTCATGGAGTAGGCCTTGGAGAAGCCGTTGACCACGATGGTGCGCTCGTACATCCCGGGGATCTCGGCAATGGAGACGTGGTGCTCGTCGCCGTAGGTCAGCTCGGCGTAGATCTCGTCGGAGATGACCAGAATATTCGTGCTCTCCAGCACCTCGGCGATAGCCTCCAGATCGCGGCGCTCCATAATGCCGCCGGTGGGGTTGCAGGGATAGGGCAGCACCAGCGCCTTGGTCTTGGGGGTGATGGCTGCCTTCAGCTCCTCGGCAGTCAGACGGAACTCGTTCTCCGCCTTCGTCTCCACAAAGACGGGCGTGCCAAGGCTCATGCTGGTCAGCGGGCCATAGCAGACAAAGGACGGGGTGGGAATGATGACCTCGTCGCCGGGTTCGATGCAGCAGCGCAGCGCCAGATCTAGGCCCTCACTGCCGCCCACGGTGACGATGATCTGGCTCAAGGGATCGTAGCTCAGGCGGAAGCGACGGTTCATATAGAGGGAGATCTGCCGGCGCAGCTCCGAAAGACCCCGGTTCGGGGTGTATTTGGTGCGGCCCTTCTCCAGAGAGCGAATGCCCGCGTTGCGGATATGCCACGGAGTGACAAAATCCGGCTCACCGATGCCCAGAGAGATGGCGTCCGGCATCTCCTCCAGAATATCGAAGAACTTGCGGATCGCGGAGGGGGGCACCGCCTGAATGCGCTGATTCAGAACAGTGGAATAGTCGATCATACGAAACAGAACCCCTCTTCCTTCTCCCGCTCCTTGTTAAAGATCAGGTGATTCTCCTTATACTTCTTCAGGATGAAGTGGGTGGCGGTGGACTGCACCGCGTCGATGGTGGACAACTTCTGGGTGACAAAGTTGGCCACCTCCCGCAGGGTGCGGCCGGAGATGATGACGGTCATGTCGAAGTCGCCGCTCATCAGGTAGCAGGACTCCACCTCCTCATACTGGTAGATCCGCTCGGCCACCCGGTCAAAGCCGTCGCCCAGCTGGGGCTCCACCTTGACCTCGATCAAGGCGGTGACCGCCTCGCGCTCGGTCTTGTCCCAGTCCACCACGGCCTTGTAGCCGACGATGGTTCCGTTCTCCTCCAGACGCTTGACTTCTGCGTCCACTTTTTCCTCACTTGCACCGGTCATTGCCGCCAACTGCTTATGCGTCAGCGTGCAGTCGGCTTCTATCAAACGAAGCAGCTGTTCCATGCGTTTCAGTTCCTCCTTAAACTATCTCGCCCCGCTGCGGCGGAAGGCGATACTATATAAGTTTTATTATAGTGGTTTCCCCCATAAAATGCAACGTCGGTTTCCCGCTTTAGTCCGTCAAATGGACATTTTGCCGCAAATGCCGGACAAAATGCGCGTTATTTTTCTGCGTCCGCGCCTTTTGTGCACCTTTGCGCAGAGCTTTGCCGCCTTTACGCCGCTTTTTCGGGCAGACGGCCGATTTTGCGCCGCCAACGCATTTTTCTCTTATGTGCGCCGGATCTCTATGCTAGAATAAAGGTACGAAGCAGGGATAAACGCAGTTTAGAGTCACACCGGCGGTGTCAGTCGTAACGAGTTTTCGTTCGGACGGCACCGCCGGTTTCTGTTTTTCCCGTCGAAATTCATTTTTTATTCTATGGAGGTTTTCAATTATGCCGCATAACAAGAGAGAAAGTTTCATCTACACCGTCATGATGTGCTTCACTATGGTGCTCTGGATGAGCTTTTACAACGTCGCCATTCAGATGGGCGGAGTACACGCCGCCGTATTCAGCGAGGGCTGGCTGGGCTTCCCGCTGGCCTGCATCTGCGCCATGTGCCTGGACTGGTTCCTGGTGTCCAGGCTGGCCAAGGGCTTCGCCTTCCGCTTTTTGATCACGCCCGAGAGCAGCGACACAAAGAAGGTGCTCGCCATCTCCTGCTCCATGGTGGTGTGCATGGTGTTCTGCATGAGCCTTTACGGCGCCGTTGAGGGCTGCGTCCACTCCGGCGCGTGGGATCGGCTGCTGCTGAACTGGCTCATCAACATCCCCCGCAACTTTATTATGGCCCTGCCCTTCCAGCTGCTCGTGGCCGGGCCGCTGGTGCGCACGCTGTTCCGCCGCCTGTTTCCCGTGGGCAGCGTGCTCTGATATATTCTTTTCACATGGCGCGTATGAAAACAATACATTTTACTTATCTCTCCCCTTTTCGTACAATGAGCACAGTGTCCTTCCGGCCCTTCGGCGTTTTGCGCAATTTTCTTTTGTATACCTATTTAATATAAGGTTTCCCCCAAAAAATTGCGTTGAACATTCCGAACCGGCGAAAAACGGAACTTTTTTCCGTCTGTAATTCTCTTATGCATGGAAAGCAACCGATGTTTCAAAAAAATGGTGCTTATTATACACAATTTTTTTGCGCTTGATCTCTGTTTTTTCATCTATTTTCACCGCACCTTATGGACAAATACCAATTGATTTTTTGTTTTTTGGTGCTAAAATAGGTGCAAAGCAACAAGGTGTCTATTTTCGTTGCTTTACATTCTGCCCCGGCAGAGAGAAAGGAGCGAGACCTGTGGAGGACAACGTCAAATCCGATCCTGAGCGCCGTGAAAACGGTCAGGGATCCGGTCAGCTGCTGTTTGTGCTGCTGGTCGTTCTGATCATCTGCGGAGGCAACGGCGTCGGCATTCTGGCCGCAGGCGTGATCTGGAAGCTCACGCAGCATATGGCCGCCGCCATTGTGGCCGCCGTCATCATCACAGTGCTGGCATTCGCCGTCGGCATGACGCTGGTGATACTGCACAACAAGCGCCGCAGATAAATCCCCCAAGGCCGGCTTTTCAAAGTCGGCGAGTAGAAAGGAAGTGAGTCTTATAAATGAGTCTTGCAGATTTTCTGAAGGAAGAACTGGTCGATGATACCGTATTCACCATTCCCGTCGGGAAGGGCATCGGTATCTCGGAATCCACCGCGGTCAGCTGGGTGGTCATGGCAGTCATCATCCTGCTGTGCATCATTCTGGGCAGCAACCTGAAGGTGGATCACATCTCCAAGCGGCAGGCCGCCGCAGAGTTCATCGTGACGAAGCTGGAGAGCACAGTCGGCAACATTGTCGGCGAGGGCGGAAAGGCCTACGTTCCCTACCTGGTCACCGTGCTGCTCTACCTCGGCTTTGCCAACATCATCGGTGTGTTCGGCTTCAAGCCCCCCACGAAGAGTCTGATCGTCACCGGCGCTCTGGCCGTGATGAGCATCATTCTGGTGGAGGCCGCCGGCATCCGGGCCAAGGGCCCCGGCGGATGGCTGCACTCCTTCATTGAGCCTATGCCCATCGTGGCTCCGTTCAACATTCTGGATGTGTTTACCCGCCCCCTGTCTCTGTGCATGCGACTGTTCGGTAACGTGCTGGGCGCCTTCGTCATCATGGAGATCCTCGATCACGTCACTAAGGCAGTGATCCCCGCCGTGGCAAGTCTGTACTTCGACTTCTTCGACGGTCTGCTTCAGGCCTACGTTTTCGTCTGCCTGACCGGTATGTACATCAAGGAGGCCACCGAGGTAGCCGAGCGCTGACCGCGGTATGTCCCCCGCATCAACCACAACGTCTAAGTAAGAAAAAGGAGATTTTATTATGACTGGTACTCTGTTAGCCATTGGCGCCGGCATCGCTGTTATCTGCTGTCTAGGCGCCGGCATCGGCATCGGCATCGCCACCGGCCACGCCTGCGACGCCATCGCCCGTCAGCCCGAGGCCTCCGGCAAGATCAACAGCACCATGATCCTGGGCTGCGCTCTGGCTGAGGCTACCGCTATTTACGGCTTCGTCATCGGTCTGATGATCCTGTTCGTCCTCTAATCCACCTCGTTTCCCCGCACTGTGCGGGGCACAAAGAAAGCAGGTAACAAAGGTGCTAAGAATTGATATTAACCTGATCTTCACGGTCATCAATGTCCTTGTTCTCTGCGCTGCTGTCCGTATTTTCCTCTGGAAGCCCATCCACAAGATTCTGGATGAGCGTCAGGCTCAGGCCGACTCCATGCTGACCGACGCCGTCAAGGCCAAAGAAGAGGCCGAGGCGCTGGTCGAGGAGCACAAGGCATCCATGGCCGGCATTGAGCAGGAGAAGGCCGCCGCCGTGGCGGAGGCCAAGAAGCGTGCCCAGTCCGAGGGCACCCGCATCGTTGAGGAGGCCAAGAGCCGCGCTGACAGCATTGTGCGCGAGGCAGAGACCGAGGGCCAGGCCCGGAAGGACGAGATCATCCGGCAGGCCAATAACGAGATCACCGAGATCATCGTCGCCGCCACCGCCAAGGTGGCCGGTGTTCCCGTCGGCGGAGACAGCGATCTCTACGACGAGTTCCTGAAGAAGGCGGGGGATACGCATGAGTAAGTCCGCCAAAGACTACGCCGAGCAGTGCCTCGGCCTCCACATCCCCATGACCGCTCTGACCGACACCGTCGCCATTTTCCATGATGTACCCGTGCTGCGCGAGCAGCTGAGTGATCCCACCCTTCCGATGGATCACAAGATGGACATCATCGACCGCATCATCCCGCTGGATGCCCGCGACCTCCTGAAGCTGATGTGCGTGGAGGATCAGCTGGATCTGCTGGAGGAGGTCAACGACCTCTACCACGCCCTGT
>USIZ01000093.1 GCA_900554855.1 uncultured Eubacteriales bacterium
TCCACGTCGCCGATGGCCAGATGGGTGCAGTCGGCGGTCAGGACGGTGTGCACGGTGGCGGAGACGGAGGGAGCCAGATCGCGGCCGATGGAGGAAGCGCCGAACAGCACAACCTCGGGGGCGTAGTCGGCGATGACCTTCTCCATGACCTCGGTGTAAGGCTTGGTGGAGTACTCGGCCAGCATGGGATCGTCGGCGACGATGACCTTGTCAGCGCCGTGGGCGATCAGGGAAGCGGCCTTGCCCTCAATGTTGGAGCCGGCCAGAACGGCGACGACCTCCTGGCCGAGGGCGTCGGCCAGCTCGCGGGCCTTGCCCACCAGTTCAAAAGCAACCTTCTGGATCTCACCGTCACGCTGCTCGCAGAAAACGAAAACGTTCTTATTCATGATTTTACACTACCTCCATCAAATGATGTGCTTGCTGGCCAGCTTCTCCACGATGGCGGCAACGGCCTCGTCGGCGGAGAGATCCTTCAGCATCTCGCCGGCGCCCTTGGCTTCCTTGGTGGTGGAGGTGGCGACATAGGTGGGAGAACCGGCCAGACCCACGTTGCTCTCATCGACCACATCGGCGATGTCGGCATAGGTCATGATCTTGATCTCCTTCTGATAGGCGTCGAAGCAGCCGCCGACGGACATATAGCGGGGCTGGTTCAGGTCGCCAATGGCGGTGATCAGGCAGGGATAGTTCATGCGGACGGTCTGATAACGGTCCTCATACTGCCGCTGCACGGTGATGGAGGTCTCGTTCACGTCAACCAGCTTCTCCACATAGGTGGTGACAGGCAGATCCAGGTGAATGGCGATCTGCACGCCGACCTGAGCGGTGTCGCCGTCGATGGCCTGACGGCCGCAGATGACCAGATCAGCGCCCAGCTTCTTGACGGCGCCGGCGATGGCGGAGGAGGTGGCCCAGGTGTCAGCGCCGCCCAGCTTGCGGTCGGTCAGCAGAACGGCCTCGTCGCAGCCCATGGCCAGAGCTTCGCGCAGAGCGATCTCGGCGGCGGGGATGCCCATTGTGATGACGGTGACGGTGGTGCCGGGAACGCGCTCCTTGATCTCCAGAGCGGCCTCGATGCCGCACTTGTCATCGGGGTTGATGATGGCGGGCACGCCGTCACGGATCAGAGTATTGGTAACAGGGTCGATCTTAACCTCAGTGGTGTCCGGCACCTGCTTCATGCAAACAACGATTTTCATGTTTTACGTTTCCTCCTATATCTTACAGGGAACCGGCGATGACCATGCGCTGGACCTCGCTGGTGCCTTCGTAGATCTCGGTGATCTTGGCGTCGCGCATCATGCGCTCCACGGGATAGTCACGGGTGTAGCCGTAACCGCCGAAGAACTGAACGGCCTTGGTGGTGACAGCCATGGCGGTCTCAGCGGCGAACAGCTTGGCCTTGGCGGCGGCGACAGCATAGTTCTGACCGGCCTGCTTGGTCATGGCGGCGTTGTAGACCAGCCACTTGGCGGCGTCGGTGCGGGCCACCAGATCGGCCAGCTGGAACTGAGTGTTCTGCTGCTTGAAGATGGACTTGCCGAACTGCTTGCGCTCCTTGGTGTACTTGACGGTCTCGTCAATGGCGCCCTCAGCCAGACCCAGAGCCTGAGCGGCGATGCCGATACGGCCGCCGTTCAGCGTGGCCATGGCCAGGTTGAAGCCCTTGTTCTCCTTGCCCAGCAGATTCTCCTTGGGCACGATGCAGTTCTCCATGATCAGCTCGCAGGTGGAGGAGCCCTTGATGCCCATCTTCTTCTCATGGGCGCCCACGGAGAAGCCGGGGAAGGTGCGCTCCACGATGAAGGCGGACAGGCCGCGCTGACCTCTGGACTTGTCGGTCATGGCGATGATGATGAACACATCGGCGTAGCCGGCGTTGGTGATGAAGATCTTGGAGCCGTTCAGGATGTAGTTCTCGCCCTTCTCGTCCAGCACGGCCATGGTCTTGACGCCGCCGGCGTCGGTGCCCGCGCCGGGCTCGGTCAGGCCGAAGGCGCCCAGCCACTCGCCGGAGCACAGCTTGGGCAGATACTTCTGCTTCTGAGCTTCGGTGCCGAAGTCATAGATGGGGTTGGCGCACAGGCTGGTATGAGCGGAGAGGATGACGCCGGTGGTGCCGCAGACCTTGCTCATCTCCTCAACAGCCATGACATAGCTGAGGTAGGAAGCGCCCTGGCCGCCGTACTCCTTGGGGAAATAAATGCCCATCATGCCCAGCTTGGCCATCTTCTTGACGGTCTCGGCGGGGAAACGCTCTTCCTCGTCCACTTCCTGAGCCAGAGGCTTGACCTCGTTCTCAGCGAAGCTGCGATACATCTGCTGGACGAGGAGTTCTTCTTTAGACAGATTAAAATCCATGTGATTGGTTCCTCCTAAGTAATTTATTTGTATATGAGCCGGCCTTAAAATTTAAAGCCGGCTCATACAAAATACGAGATTTGATTAGTGCTCGAAGAAGCCCTCGCCGGTCTTGTTGCCCAGCTTGCCGGCGCGCACCATCTTGCGCAGCAGCAGGGAGGCGCGATACTTGCTGTCGTGGGTCTCCTCATAGATGGTGTCCATGATGGCCAGGCAGGTATCCAGACCGATGAAGTCGCCCAGGGTCAGGGGGCCCATGGGGTGGTTGCAGCCCAGACGCATGGCGGTGTCGATGTCCTCGGGGGATGCGACGCCGTTCTGGACCAGCTCAATGGCCTCGTTGATCATGGGGATCAGCAGGCGGTTGCAGACGAAGCCGGGGGCCTCGGCCACGGTGACGGGAGTCTTGCCGATCTCCTGAGCCAGGGCGAAGATGGTGTTGTAGGTATCGTCGGAGGTGTTGCCGCCGCGGATGACCTCAATCAGCTTCATGGCCACAGGGGGATTGAAGAAGTGCATGCCGATGACCTTGTCCTTGCTCTTAACGCCGGAAGCGATCTCAGTGATGGAGATGGAGGAGGTGTTGGTGGCCAGGATGCACTCGTCCTTGGTGGCCTCGTCCAGCTTCTTGAAGATGCTCTTCTTCAGGTCCACGCGCTCGACGGCGGCCTCGACAACCAGATCGGTGTTGTCCAGAATGCCGGCGTACTCGGTGGCGGCCACGAAGTGCATGCGGCTCTTCAGACCGGCGACCTGCTCCTCGGTCATCTTGCCACGGGAGATCATCTTGGTGAAGCCCTTGTCCAGGGCGGCCTCGGAATTGGCGATGATGGCATCGTTGATATCAACAATGGTGACGTCCTTGCCGGCGGTGGCAAACACCTGAGCAATGCCGCGGCCCATCTGGCCGGCGCCGATCACAGCAACTTTTTCGATAGACATGATAAAATACCTCCTGTTGAAATATAAAATTCAAAATTTAAAACCCGAACGCGGGGGAAAAATGACGCGGGGAAAAATGGGATCACTTGCCCTGATAGGGGACGACCTTCAGCTTCTTGGCCTTGTCCTTTTCAAGGAAGTTGGCCATGCCGGCCTTCTGATCCTCGGTCTCGAAGCAGGAGCCGAACAGCTTCTCCTCGGTGACGATGGCCTCGTCCATGGGCTGCTCCAGACCGGTGTTGATGGCGGCCTTGGTGGCGCGGACGGCGATGGGGGCGTTGACGGCGATCTGACCGGCCAGCTTCCTGGCGGCGGCCATCAGCTCTTCCTGGGGATAGACGGCGTTGACCAGACCGATGCGCAGAGCCTCGTCGGCCTTGATGTTCTTAGCGGTGTAAAGGATCTGCTTGGCCATGCCGGGGGAGACCAGACGGGCCAGACGCTGGGTGCCGCCGAAGCCGGGGGTGATGCCCAGGCCGGTCTCGGGCTGGCCGAACACGGCGTTGTCGGAACAGATGCGGATATCGCAGCTCATGGCCAGCTCATTGCCGCCGCCCAGCGCGAAGCCGTTCACGGCCGCAATGACGGGGATGGGCAGGGTCTCAATCTTGCGGAACACATCGTTGCCCTTCTTGCCGAAGGCTTCGCCCTCCGCCTTGGTGAGGGTGCTCATCTCGCCGATGTCGGCACCGGCGACGAAGCTCTTCTCACCGGAGCCGGTGATGATGAGGGCGCGCACATCGCTCAGATCCAGAGCGTCGATGGCGGCCTCCAGCTCACCCAGCACTTCGCTGTTCAGAGCGTTCAGGGCCTTGGGCCGGTCAATGGTGAGAACGGCCACATGATTTTCAGAAGAAACCTGAATATAAGACATGGTTCTATTACCTCCAATGGACTGAGCTTGTTAATTTTTTAACTAAATTCAGTATAATAAATTAAAGTGAAAAAGGCAAGAAAAACTTTTGAAAATCTGTATGAAAAAAGAATGAACGAAGGGGCTGAATTGTACAAAACAGAGAAAAATAATGACGCGTTTCTTGTGGTTTCGCCGGAAATGTCGCGTTGACAAGGCTTTCGGCAACCCGTATAATGTCATTATGCACAAAAATATTGAAATTGAAAGGGGCGCTGACCATGCGCGAACAGGCGGAGCTTGTGCAGTGTGCTGAAACACTGCGGGAAATGTATGATGAGTTCACCCAATCCGTGCAGGATCTGGGCAACAAGGCCAAGGGCCGTTCCACTGCCGGCAACAAGATGGGAAACAGCTTTCTGCACTGGATCGGCGGAAGCCATATCCGCACGGATCGGGATCGGCTGTGCGAGGAATTTCTGGAAAAGGTGCAGGCCCAGCTGGAGCTCATCCGCACGGCGCTGGAGGGGGCCGGTGCAGAGGAGAGCGCTGAGGTCTGGAATGCTGTGGCCGACGTGATGCTGGAGCCCATTCCGGGCCGATCCAACGCCACCACAGATCTGATGAAGCGGGCCATGTGCTCCCAGTTCCAGCCCATGCTGGCTTTTTTGACGCCGGAGCAGCTGCGCGGGCACTATGACCGGCTCAAGGCGGCCTACCGTCCCCGGGATCTGCTGCCCGTGGAGAAGGAACTGCTGCGGGAAATGGAGCGGCGTTTGTCCCTCTGACACAAAGATTTCCCTGATTTTTGTGCGGCGTTTGCAATCTTGCGGTTTTGCCCTTGCATTTTATGTGTGCCTTGTTAGAATAAAGACATTCATAAAAGTGCTTAAGAAAATATAGCACCATTCGATGAAATTCGTCAATAGTTTTCTGAAAAAAGGAGAAATCGACTATGGGCTTTTTGACTGGTAAAACTGTAATTATCACAGGTGCGGGCCGCGCTGTGCTGAGCGACGGCCGCTGCGGCTCCATCGGCTATGGCATTGCCACCGCTTATGCCAAGGAGGGGGCCAACATCGTCATCACCGGACGCAATGTGAAGAAGCTGCAGGCTGCAAAAGAGGAGCTGGAGGCCAAGTACGGCGTCAAGGTTCTGACGGTTCAGGCGGACATCGCCGCCGGAAACGACAACGAGGCCATTGCGGCCAATGTAGTCAAGCAGGCGGTTGACACCTTCGGCGGCATTCAGGTGCTCATCAACAACGCCCAGGCTTCCGCCTCCGGCGTGACGCTGGCAGACCACACCACGGAGCAGTTCGATCTGGCCCTCTACTCCGGCCTGTACGCTGCATTCTATTATATGAAGGCCGCTTATCCTTATCTGGCCGAGTCCAAGGGCAGCGTGGTGAACTTCGCCTCCGGCGCGGGCCTGTTCGGCAACTATGGCCAGTGCGCCTATGCCGCCGCCAAGGAGGGTATCCGCGGCCTGACCCGCGTGGCCGCCACCGAGTGGGGCAAGGACGGCATCAACGTCAACATCGTCTGCCCGCTGGCCTGGACGGCTCAGCTGGAGAACTTCCAGAAGGCCTATCCCGACGCCTTCAAGGCCAACGTGAAGATGCCTCCCATGGGACACTATGGCGACGCCGAGCTGGAGATCGGCCGTGTCTGCGTCCAGCTGGCTATGCCCGACTTCAAGTATATGTCCGGCGAGACCCTGACGCTGGAGGGCGGCATGGGACT
>USIZ01000094.1 GCA_900554855.1 uncultured Eubacteriales bacterium
CATCTCCGTATAGGTATGGCCCGCCCCCGCCTCGCGGCAGATGGTGCGGAATGCCAGATCCGTCACCCCAGCCATGGGGGCCAGAGCCAGCTTGGATTCGATGTGTACGCCGCCGATGTCCATTGCAGTTCCTCCAAAGAATATATGTTTGTCCTATATTGTATCAGAAAACCCGCCCCGGCTCAAGGAGGGGTGCTGAGGATGTTAAAACACCGGTCTCCGACTGGAAGCATTCTGCTTGCAGAAGTTTGCGCGGTAAGATTCTTCGGCCTGCGGCCTCAGAATGATGGGAGTATGGTTGGTGCGATCAAAATGATGAAATCATTTCATAAGCGGGAGCCATACGGCCCTTCTGGGCCGCGCGCGTTGCGCGTACAAGTGTTTTGCCGCAGGCAAAACCTTGAACCCGGGAGAATTCATTTCTCACGGGTTGGTGCAATCAAAAAGATGAAATGATGAAATTATTTCATAAAAGGAAAAGAGGTGTATCCAGTCACCAGCTGGAATACACCTCTTAGTCCAAAAGAGAAGGAATAAAAATGAAAAAGCTTGCCTTGCGAGTATTAAGATAACAGACAGTTATTACGAAAATACGAGCCCATTTGTTACAAAAGGATGAAATTGCAAAAAAATTTTGCCCGGAAAATGAAAAGGAGACAATCCACGGACACCACCCGCTGATCGCCTCAGTTTCAAAAGGAAAAAATGAAAAAGCTTGCTCTTGCAGGATATATAGTAGCAAGAGGTTATTACAAAAGTTTGGGGCTATTTGTTACAAAAGCATTAAATCCGCAAAATATTTTTCATTTCCTGGACGCACGCCGCCGCACGGCAAAGAAATCGCGCAAAAGCGCGGTGCATTCCCGCTCCAGCACTCCGGCATAGATGGCGGGATGGGTGTCGAAATTTTCCTCGGTGAGCGCCAGCAGTCCGCCGCAGCAGCCTGCCTTCGGGTCTGCCGCACCGTAGACGACCCGGCTCAGGCGGCTTTGCAGAATGGCACCGGTACACATGGGACAGGGCTCCAGCGTGACGAAGAGGGCGCACCCGTCCAGCCGCCAGCCTCCCAGTGTTCGGCAGGCCTCCCGAATGGCCAGCACCTCTGCGTGGGCGGTGGCGTCGTGATCTGTCTCCCGACGGTTGAAGCCCCGGCCGATCACTGCACCGTCCTTCACGACGACCGCCCCGACCGGGATCTCCCCCAGCGCGCCGGCCTGCCGCGCCAGCTCCAGCGCTTGCGTCATATACGTCTCCCATTCCATGCCGTATCCCTCCGTATCCCTGACAGTGTAGCATAGCCCTCCGATCTGCGCAACTGTAAGACAGCGCGGGGAGACTGAACGGTAAGGGAATCGGATGCTGGGGGATCAGATGCTGTGAATTTAAAATGGGAACCAAATTTCACATAAATTTCAGCTGCTTTTCACCCATTTGCCATAAACTGTGGTATGATAGGTTCTATTGTGACTAACTGTGAGGTTTTTCTATGCTGACCAAATGTAAAACCGCTCTGGCCCGGGCCGGAGCCTTTGTGAGCCGTCCCTTCCGCGCACTGTGGCATCTGATGCGCGCCAACCAGCTCCAGACCAATCTGTGGCTGCTCTTTGCCGCCACACCGTTCATCTGCTTTCTTATGGTAGAACTGCTGGCGGAGAATAAGATGAGCTCGCTCGCGCCGTGGCAGTGGCTTATGAACATCGTGTGGTATACCTGCCTGCTCTTTATCGGCTGGCTCATCACCGGCGGACGCCGGGGGGCTATCGCCTTCGACAGCATCTTCTCGTTTATCATCGGCCTGGCCAACCACTATGTGCTCCAGTTCCGGGGGCGGGCGCTGTTTCCCATCGACCTTCTGAGTCTGGGCACCGCCGCCAATGTGGCAGGCAATTACGATTATACCCCGGACGGCTATGTCTATGGCGCGGCGGGCATTCTGGGGCTTGTCATTCTCTTCCTCGTCCTGCTGCCCAGGGAGCGCGCCCGCTGGGGCGGGCGGCGCTGGGTGAAGTGGCTCAATCTGGGGCTGAGCGCCGGATGGTGCGCCTATATCCTGCTCTTTTTCTTCACACCCATGCTTCCGACGCTGGGTATCTACGCCCAGCAGTGGTGGACGAACCGCAACGGTTTTCTGCTGAACTTCACCGTCTCTGCCCGATATATGCACGTGGAAAGGCCGGATGGATATTCGGAGGACAAGGCGCTGGAGCTTATTGCCCGGCTGGAGGATGAGGGCTATACCAGTGACAGCGCCTCTGATGCAGAGACTACCGTCAACTTTATCGGCATTATGGACGAGTCCTTTGCCGACCTGACCCGGTTTGACAGCCTGACACTCTCCGATGACCCCACGCCCTACTATCACTCCCTGACGGAGAACACCATCAAGGGCATGATGTACGCTCCCGTTACCGGAGGCGGAACCGCCACGGTAGAGTTTGAGGCACTCACCGGTAGCAGCGCCTCTTTCCTGCCCTCCGGCACTGTGGCCTATCAGCTCTACCTGACCGACCAGACTCCCTCGCTGGCGCAGACCGCCAAGATCCTCGGCGTGCGCTCCTCCGCCTACCACCCCTATGAGTCCTCGGGCTGGAACCGGGTGGCTACCTATGAGCGGCTGGGTTTTGACAGCGAATACTTCCTCGACAAGACGGTGAACGGCGACGACATCTCCACGGACTACTCCGATGACGAGCTTGTCCGGGAATACGTCTCTGACAGTGCGGACTTTTCCCGGCTCTACCAGCTCACCGATGCGGCCAAGGAGGCCGGGCAGAATTGCTTCGTGTTCAATGTGACCATGCAGAACCATTCGGGCTATAACAAGGAGTGGAACAACCTCTACCGGGGCGTGCATCTGACGGGCGATTTTGTGGGCAACGGCTACGGCGACACCACCTCTCAGTATCTGGCGCTGGCCAGCGCCACCGACAGCGCCATTCAGGAGCTGATCGAGCACTATGAGCAGGTGGAAGAACCCACGGTCATCTTCTTTTTTGGCGACCACCAGCCGCCGCTGAGCAATGACCTTTATAAGGACATCTACGGCAAAGAGCTGGACGAGCGGAGCGTGGATGAGCTGCTGGAGCAGTATGTCACCCCCTATTTCATCTGGGCCAATTTTGACATCGAAGAGGCCGAGGGGGTGGACACCGGCTCCAACTTCATCGGGATGCAGGCAAGCCTGCTGGCGGGCTATCCCCAGACCGGTTACATGAAGTTCCTCACCCGGGTGAACGAGACCTTCACCGGCATTACCCCGGTGGGTTATGTGCTCAAGGACGGTTCTGCCTATGAAGATCGGGAGAGTCTGCCCGAGGACGCACGGGAACTGCTGGATCAGTACGAAATACTCCAGTACTATAACCTGTTTGGCGGCGATCAGGCGGAGGAGTTCTTCTATGTGGGGGAGTGAAATTCCCTCACCGTATGAATTTTGAAATCCCCCGCGCGCAGTTTAAAACTGCGCGCGGGGGATTTTGTCTGTTACCGCTTTAGATAGGTTTCCACCAGCTCCAGCGCCGCCCGGCAGGCGCTCCGGCGGTTTTCCGCTCGGGTTCCGGTCAGGTGCAGGGTGCGCACCTCGGTGCGCGTGCCGTCGCTCAGACCCACATAAATGAGCCCCACCGGGTTGCCCCGGTCATCCGGGTCGGGGCCGGCCACTCCGGTGACGCTCAGGCCCAGATCGGCGCTCAGCCGCAGCCGCACCCCTTCGCACAGGGCGCGGCACACCTCGTCCGACACGGCGCCGCAGCGCTCCAGCAGCTCTTCCGGCACGCCCACCGCACTGTGTTTGACGGCGTTGGTGTAGCACACGATGCCGCCCCGGAACACGGCGGATACGCCGGGCACATCCGTCACATGGGCCGCGATCAGCCCGCCGGTGCAGCTCTCCGCCGTGGCGAGGGTGATGCCACGCCGGATCAGGGCGGTGCAGACTTCGGTTGTCAGGTCGGTTAAATTCATGTTGAGATCACTCCAATTTGCGCGCCGGGCAGAAAGGGCGGGCGGTGCGTAAGGGTATATATATTTAATCGTTCGGCGCAGAAGTCTAAGCCTTTCGATCATTTAATGTATGATACCAGATTTACCACCGAAAGACAACGTCCGTACGGCCTAACCCTCCTGTACCAGCGCCTGATAAACCGCCCCGGCGCTCTGGGCAAAATATCTGGCCCCCCGGATGGCCTCTTGAAGCGTGTTGCCGCTGGTGCCCACCTCCACCAGCAGGGAGCAAGGCGTCAGGTGTTGGTTGAAGCGCTGGGCGCGCAGATTGATGGGGCGGGGCAGGGTTGGCTCCAGTGCCGCCATCTGAAGCTGGATATGGGCGGCCAGATCCAGATTGTCCAGCCAGTTCGGGTGCTCCAGTCCGCCGTCGTTGGTGCCCACCACCAGCATGACCTGGGCGGTGGGCTGGCCGTTTACTTCGGTGACGGCCTTGTAGACAGTGCCGTCCTCTGCAATGAGGGCGTCCCGGTGGACATCCAGTACCACGGAGATGGAGGGATGGTCGGTCAAGATCTGCTTTACGCCGGCCAGCGAACGGGTATAGGAGCCGGTGTAGCTGGGGTAGTCATACAGCGTGGTGTCGTGGAGAACGGAGAACCCCTGCGCCTCAAACTCCACCTTCATCTCTTCCCCGATGCGCAGCATATTATAGTTGGCGTCGGAGGTGCGGCAGCTGTCCGTCTCTTCGTACCGGTCATCTCCTGCCATGGTATAGGCCTCAGTGGCGTGAGTGTGCATGATGAGGATCTGGGGGCCTTCGCTGGCCGGGGCGATGGTCTGAGTCAGGGTGGAGCCCGCCAGCGCCGCCGGATCGACAGAGATGCCCTTGGTGCTGTTGTTGACGCTGACTCCGCCGCCGGAGAGCGTCTCCGAATTGGCTCCGATGGTTTTGGCCACTGCCGTGCCGCCGTCCTCCGGGCCGGCCGCTGCTTCCTCGGACTGCTCCGGCGCATTGTCTTCCGGCTCACTTGCGGCAGGTGCTTCTGCGTTGTCCTCCGGCGCGGTGGAGTCGGCAGCGGGCAGTGGGGAGGGCAGTGCCGCCGGAACGGTGTCCGCGGGCTCGTCTGCGCCGTCAGCGGGCAGTTCGGAGGATACCAGCGCGTCCCAGATGGACTGCTCGTCCTCTTCGGCTTCAAAGCCCGCCGTCTCCTGCGCCACCAAAGCTCCGGCCAGCGTGTCCAGCGCGTCCTCTGACCACAGGCGGGGCAGGGAGAGTTTTGCCCCCGCATACAGTCCGCAGAGTACCGCCGCCCCTGCTCCCAGCGCCAGCGCCCGGCGCAGGGGCGGGCCAAATTTTGATCTCTTCATTGCGCCACCTCCCGCTCAGTACACTTACAGCATATGTCGGGGCCTGGGAAACTTAGCGTCGATTTTGGGGGCGGCAGGCAGAAAGATTTCAATGGTGACGAATGGAAAGTATCTTGACACTTGACATAAATTTTTGTAATATAGATAAGGATACTTTGTGGAGAACAGCGGTGTTCCTCCTTTGATATAGATTTCAATTTCAACCGTGCTTTAGAACCTGAGCAGTGATATAGTGCGCCGTTTTGCAACTGAATCAACGTCACAGGAATACCCATGAGGGCCGTTTTTCCACCCGTCCTTTGCGCGCTGCGGAAGAGAACATGTATCCGCAAGGCGCTTTTTTTATGCGCAAATTCCCTGCAAACGACCATTTACCGGCATAAAAAGCCAAATAAACTGAAATCAGGAGGTGTAATGAATTTGAATCCTATCGCTATTGTGATCGCTATCGTTGTCGGCCTTGTCTGCCTGGCCGTCGGCATTATCGCCGGCATCCAGATCCGCAAGAACAACGCCGAGAAGGAGATTGGCTCCGCCGAGCAGGAGGCCACCCGCATTGTCAACCTGGCCATAGATCGGAAGAGC
>USIZ01000095.1 GCA_900554855.1 uncultured Eubacteriales bacterium
TGGGGCCCTTGGGGGCAGCCATGAACACATCGACATCGGCAGGAGGAACGATCTGCTTGTAGCGGATGTTGAAGCCGTGGGCGAAGGCCAGGGCATTGCCGGCCTCCAGATTGGGGGCCACGGACTCGTGGTAGATGTCAGCGGCGCGCTCGTCGTTGACCAGCATCATGATAATGTCGGCCTTCTTGGCGGCCTCAGCGACGGTGTAGACATCGAAACCGTCCTTCTCAGCCTTGTCCCAGCTCTTGCCCTTGCGCAGGCCGATGATGACGTTGCAGCCGGAATCACGCAGGTTCTGAGCATGGGCATGGCCCTGAGAACCGTAACCGATCACGGCGATGGTCTTGCCGTCCAGATAGCTCAGATCGCAGTCCTGAGCATAGTACATCTTAGCATTCATTTCATAGCAGCTCTTGTCCATGATGATGATCTCCTTTTCATTTTGCAGACAGCCCCGATCGGGGCGGCCGGTTGAACATATTTTATATTCCCTAAGATTCTACTGCGTTTCCGTGTCGGAATCAAGTAGGCAGTTGAGTGTTCGGGCGGACTTAGTGCAGATTTTTTCCGTAGTCAAACTCGCCCTTTTCCTTGGTGTCCTCGTCAATGGTGTAGCGGCCGCGCTCAAGGGCCACCATGCCGGTGCGGGCCAGCTCCAGAATGCCGAACTCCTGCAGCAGGTTCTGGATGGCCATGGCCTTGGTCTCGTCGCCGATCAGGGCAATGGTCAGGCTGCCCTTGGCGACGTCGATGATGGAGGCGCGGAAGATGTTGGCGATCTGAATGATCTCATTGCGCACATCGCGGGAGGCGGCAGCCACCTTGATGAGCACCAGCTCGCGCCGGATGGAGTGGCTGGGGGTCAGCTCCTTGACGGAATGGACGGGGAACAGCTTGCGCAGCTGATTGCACAGCTGGAGTGCCTGGCCGTCGTCGGCCATCACCTCAATGGTAATGCGGGACACATCGGGTTCGTCCGTGGTGCCCACGGCCAAAGATTCAATGTTGTAGCCCTTCCGGGTGAAGAGGCGGGAGACCTGAGAGAGGACGCCGGCCTCGTTGTCGACCAGCACGGAGAGGGTGTGGCGGGTCACAGCTTCGTTCATGTTCAGACCTCCTTAATCCAGCAGGAACTTGGTGGCGGGATCGCCGCCGTTGACCATGGGGTGCACCTTGGCGTCCTTGTCGATCATGCAGTCGATGACAGCGGCCTTGCCGGAGTCCAGCGCGGCCTGGAAGGCGGCCTCAAACTCGCTCTGATTGGTGACGCGGTAGCCGGCGATGCCGTAGGCTTCGGCCAGCTTGACGAAGTCAGGACCGCGATCCAGATCGGTCTGAGAGTAGCGCTGATGGTAGATCAGGTTCTGCCACTGGCGCACCATGCCCAGGGTGCGGTTATCAAAGATGCAGATGATGACGGGAAGGCCATAGTGCTCCACAGTGGACAGCTCGTGGCAGTTCATGCGGAAGCAGCCGTCGCCGGTGGTCAGCACAACGGGGTACTCCGGGCAGCCAATAGCGGCGCCCATGGCGGCACCCAGGCCGAAGCCCATGGTGCCCAGACCGCCGGAGGTCAGCAGCTGGCCGGGGCGGTTGAAGTGGTAATACTGAGCGGACCACATCTGATGCTGGCCCACGTCGGTGGCGATGACAGCCTGAGCGTCCGTCAGCTTGGTGATGGACTCCAGGATCTCATTGGGGGCCAGCTTCTCGGGATCGTGGGGGAGGACGGGCTCCTTCAGGCCGAGAATGTAGTCACACCACTCGGGGTACTCGTGCTTGGGCAGCTTCTTGTTCAGCAGCTCCAGCACCCGGCAGGCGTCGCCGATGATGTGGTGATCGGTCTGGACGTTCTTGTCGATCTCGGAGCGGTCGATGTCAATCTGCACGATCTTGGCCTGCTTGGCAAAGGTCTTGGGGCTGGTGGCCACACGGTCAGAGAAGCGGCAGCCAATGGCAATCAGCAGGTCACACTTGGAGGATGCGATATTGGAGGAGTGGTTGCCGTGCATACCGATCATGCCGGTGAACTGGGGGTCGTTGCCCGGGCAGGCGCCGCCGCCCATGATGGTGGAGGCCACGGGGCAGTTCAGCGTCTTGTAGAACTTGCGGAACTCCTCCACAGCGCCCTTGGAGCGAATGACGCCGCCGCCCACCAAGATGAGGGGACGCTCTGCCTGCTCGATCATGTCCAGCAGCTTGTCCAGATCGGCCAGATCGGGATCGGGGGTCTTGAGCTCATGCTCGGTGCGGCGCAGCAGGCTGGCGATGCGGCCGGCCTTGTAATGCTCACTCAGCGGCAGGGGCTCGTAGTCGGT
This sequence comes from uncultured Eubacteriales bacterium, assembly GCA_900554855.1. Lineage (GTDB taxonomy): Bacteria > Bacillota > Clostridia > Oscillospirales > Oscillospiraceae > UMGS1766. Next base: position 2,319 of record USIZ01000095.1, read on the forward strand.
ATAAGTGGCGGTGACATTCTTAAGAATGTCGATGGGTACCGGGCCGGGACGGCCGGAACGGGCAATGGCAAAGGCCTCGCGTACCACGTCGGCCAGCTTGTCTGCGTCCTTGACCAGGAAATTGCACTTGGTAATGGGCATGGTGATGCCGGTGATATCAACCTCCTGGAAGGAGTCCTTGCCGATCAGATTCTCTGCCACGTTGCAGGTGATGAACACAACGGGGGAGGAGTCCAGATAGGCGGTGGCGATGCCGGTGACCAGGTTGGTGGCGCCGGGGCCGGATGTGGCGAAACAGACGCCCACCTTGCCGGTGGCGCGGGCATAGCCGTCCGCAGCGTGAGAAGCGCCCTGCTCGTGGGAGGTGAGGATGTGCTTGATCTTCTTGCCGTAGCCGTGCAGCTCAAACTCATCGTAGATGTTCAAGATGGTACCGCCCGGATAGCCGAAGACGGTATCAACGCCCTGCTCCAGCAGGCATTCCATCAGAACCTGGGATGCTGTCATTCTCATGGGATGATTTCCTCCTTTGGAAATGTGTTATTAGACGGCAGCAGATAAAAAAATGCTCCGTCCAGTCAATAGGACGAAGCAAGTAAAACTCCGTGGTACCACCTAAATTCGTACATATACATAATATGTACGCACTCGTGGCCCCGATAACGTGGGGCTGATCCGTTTCCCCCTAATGGGCCTTCGTATCAGCGGTTCAAGGGAACTGCTCCCGGGTGACGTTCGGACGTGCACACTGATAGGCGCTCACAGCGAACCGCGCCCTCTCTGGATCAGGATATGCACTCCTACTCTTCCGATCATCGCTTTTGGTTGTATGTGTTATCATAGCGGGATTGTTGAATTTTGTCAATATAATTCCCACAAAAAATTTTAAGCTTTAAAGTGATACTTTTCGGCATATTGCAGAAAAAATTTTTAAATGCGCACTTGACAAATGAGAATGATTCCTATATAATCACATTAACAAGAGCAATTCTTGCTAATGCAAATCAATCCTACATCATATTATGGAGGTAACAGTTATGAAGAAGTATGTATGTCCCGTCTGCGGTTATGTCAGTGATGAGCCCATTGAGAAGTGCCCCATCTGCGGCGCTGAAATGAAGGAGCAGACCGAGGAGAACAAGGTCTGGGCCGCTGAGCACGTTGTGGGCGTTGCCAAGGATGTGCCCGAGGATGTGATCGCCGGTCTGCGCGAGAACTTCACCGGTGAGTGCTCTGAGGTGGGTATGTATCTGGCCATGGCCCGCGTGGCCCACCGCGAGGGCTATCCCGAGGTCGGTCTGTATTATGAGAAGGCTGCATGGGAAGAGGCCGAGCACGCAGCCAAGTTTGCCGAACTGCTGGGCGAGGTGCTGAGCGACTCCACGAAGGCCAATCTGGAGGCCCGCGTGGCCGCCGAGTTCGGCGCCACTCAGGGCAAGGTCGATCTGGCCAAGCGCGCCAAGGAACTGAACCTGGATGCCATCCACGATACCGTCCATGAAATGGCTCGTGACGAGGCCCGCCATGGCCGCGCCTTCCAGGGTCTGCTGGAGCGCTATTTCGGCAAGTGATCGAGTCTGTATATTGACGCACAGATACACCTCGATCATGGCGTAGAAGCCATATCAATCGCGGAAATCAGCACAAAATTGATGCAAACACAGAAATGCGGTTCACAGTTTAGCGTGAACCGCATTTTTGCGTCTATATGCTGGCTTGATGAAATCCGTGGGCACTTTGTGGGCACTTTGGCCTGTTACCCCCCATTTTTCGAAAAGTGCCCACGAAAACGCCGGAAACCCTAGACGCCATGCGGGTTTGAAGGCTCTTTACCTCACTAAAATCCGTGGGCACTGTTTTTGATGCTATTTTTTCTGACTGCTATACTCTCAATAGAAAATTAAGCTATGGGAGGATGTCAGCATGAAGGGCAGTGTACGAAAGCGAAAGAACAATGCATGGTCATACCGCATTGATTTAGGCTATGTAGGTGGCAAGCGCAAGCAGATCGAAAAAGGTGGCTTTAAAACCGAGCGAGCAGCCACAAAAGCCATGCAGGATGTACTCTATCATCTGAATAACACTGGTGACTATGTAGAAAACAAAAAAATCACATTACATTTGTTATTGTTCCCATTATATCGTATCAGCGCGGCGAATTGAAGCAGCAATTCATAGAATCGTGTTTTCAGAAGAGATCAAAAACTTACTAATAGATGACTATTGAAACCAGATGAAGATCGTTCTGCACGCTGCAACAGAGATATATCCTGCTATCTGTGGAATCTTCCGTCCCGGGTGTATCCGTTATGTGAGCTATGCTTTTTTTGCGGTTTACTGGAGGGGCAGGGTCACCGCTACGGTGGTGCCTGTCTCGGAACTGGTCTCCACGCACACGGAGCCGTCGTGGAGATTGGCGATCTCCCACACCAGAGAAAGTCCCAGCCCCACGCCGCCGTACTCCCGGCTGCGAGACTTATCCACCCGGAAGAAGGGCTGGAAGATGCTCCGCTGATACTCCTCCGGAATGCCACAGCCGGTGTCGGAAACGCGGATCAGGATTTTTTCCTTCTCCTGTGTGACGCAGACCCGCACCGAGCCGCCGGGGCGGTTGTACTTGACGGCGTTCTCTGTCAGGTTGAAGATCAGCCGGTAGATCAGCGCGTCGCTGCCGGTCATAACGCCATCGCCATCCGCCTCCAGCGTGATGTCGCGCTTTTCCACCAGTGGTGCGAGATCCGTAAAGATCTCCTCAATCATGGGAGCAAGCTGGATTCGCTCGTTCCGTGCCACTTGCCGCAGATTGCTCATCTCCAGCAGGGTCTTGGTCATCCGGGTCAGCCGCTCCGTCTGCTCCTGCAGGAGGGCGAGAAACTCCGCAGTCTCCGGCGGCGCGTCTGGGTGCTCGGAAGAAAACAGCTCCAGCTGCGCCTGCATCAGCGCCAGCGGCGTGCGCAGCTCGTGGGCGGCATTGCCAGTGAACTGCCGCTGGGCGGAAAAGGCATTGTTCAGCCGCTCCAGCATCTGGTTGAACGAGCGGCTCAGCTGCCGGAATTCCGGAATAACGTCTTCATCGATCCTCATATCGGCAAGATTGTTTAGCTGCACCTGCTCCACCTGCGAGGCAAAACTGCGCAGGGGTTTGAGCGCACGTCCGCTGACAAAATAGGCCAGTATGCCGCTGAGCAGCGTTACCGCAGCCGTGATGTACCAGTTGGTGGTGCGGAAGCGTCCCTGCGCCCCATCGACAACGATGGTCAACTCCTCGTTGGGCGCTACGAGCTGCGGGTCAAAGCTCGCCGTGCTTCCCTCATTCAGGCTCACATTGCCGCTGCCCTGGAAAGCGTCCGCAATTTTGTCCATATAGTACATGCCGGATGAACAGAGCAGCAGATTCATAACGACGCATGTGACGCCGATGAGCAGGACGGTCATCAGGGTGATGCGCCACTGCAAGGAAAGACGCTTCATGCTTCCTCGCCTCCCATCAGATAGCCCTCGCCGATGCGGTTGCGGATGGGGTCATAGC
>USIZ01000096.1 GCA_900554855.1 uncultured Eubacteriales bacterium
CAATGGCGGTGGGCGTGTTTTTCATCGCCGTCGTTCTGGTCATTATCGGCACCTACTGCCTGTTTCTGGCCGGGAGCATCGCCGTGCTGAAGCTGCTGAAAAACCGTAAAAACTACTATTACAAGGCCAACCACTTCATCAGCGTGTCCGGTATGCTCTACCGTATGAAGCAGAACGCCGTGGGCCTTGCCAACATCTGCATTCTCTCCACCATGGTGCTGGTGACGGTGGCCTGCACCGTCAGCCTGTACGCCGGGCTGAACGACATCATTGAGTCGAGCTACCCCCACGACATCACCGCCAGCTTCTTCGCCCCCACGGAGCAGTGCCGCGCCGAGATCGAGGACGTGATCGCCGAGACCGAGCAGGAGACCGGCATTTCTGTGGGAAACTACATCCTTTATTCCGCCCTGACCGGCAACTGGCTGATGGACGGCAGCGAGGTGGTCGCGCCGTCCGCCGGGGGAGAGCAGAACGTGGATCTCAACTACGGCTACTTCTGCATGATGACAGCGGCGGACTGGGAGGTGCTGACCGGCCGGCACTATGAGCTCAGCGGCCATGAGGTGGCGCTGGGGGAAGTGTCCGGCGCTCTGCCCGACCGGTTCACCATCATGGGAGAGGAGTTCTCCGTCAAGGACCGCTTTACGGACGCGCCGGCGGACGGCCCGCTGTCCACCTATGTGTCCGACAATCTCTTCTATGTCATCGTGCCGGACAGCGATATGCTGATCCACCTCAGTCAGGTCTACAACGATGATAACGCTTCGGACAGCCCGGACACCCTGCCCACCATGCGGCTCAGTCTGGACATCGGCGGCACGAAGGAGCAGAACAAGACCTTTACCGACGGCATTGTGTCCCGGCTCACCGCCCTGTCGGGAGAGTCCTCCTCCTTCGACGGTCTGAGCTACAACACAAAGTCCGGCAATCTGGAGATGATTTACTCCCTCTACGGCGGTTTCCTGTTCCTCGGTATCCTGCTGGGCATCCTGTTCCTGATGGCCACGGTGCTCATCATCTACTACAAGCAGATCATCGAGGGCTACGACGACCGGGCCCGGTTCGAGATCCTTCAGAAGGTGGGCATGGACAAGAAACTCATTGCCGCCTCGGTGCGCAGTCAGATCCTGACCATGTTCCTGCTCCCCCTCGGCGCGGCCGCCCTCCATCTGGCGGTGGCCTTCCCGCTGCTCACCCGGGTGCTCAAGGCCATGATGCTGAACAACACCCCGCTGTTTTTCACCTGTACCCTGGCCACCTTCGGAGCCTTTGCGGTGGTGTATCTCGTTGTCTACGCCTTCACCTCCCGGGTGTATTACCGCATCGTCAGCAGCCGGGAGAGCCGCTGATCCGCCCATTCACCGGAAGAAAAAGCAATCGCGCCTGTCATGGGCGCGGTTGCTTTTTTCTGTCAGGCCGCTATAATAAAGCTCATAAATCCACAGGAAATGAGCGATTTTATGTCTGAACGCACTTCTCCGCTGTCCAAAACGCCGCTGTTGTTCCTCTGCGCGCTGATCGCCTGCGGCCTCTGGGGCAGCGCCATCCCCTTTATCAAGCTGAGCTACGCCCGGTTCCGCATAGACACCGGGAATCCCGGCTCACTGCTGCTCTTTGCCGGGGTGCGCTTCATGCTCGCGGGTGCCATGGTGCTGGCCGTTTACAGCGCGAAGGAGCGCCGCGCCCCGCTTCCTGCGGCGGGGGACTGGCCCCGCATCGCCCTTATCAGCCTTTTCCAGACCGCAATGCAGTATTTCTGCTACTACCTCGCCCTGCGCTATACCTCCGGTGTGACTGCCTCCATTCTGGTGGGAACCAACACGTTTTTCTCCATTTTGATCGCCGCGCTGATCTTCCGCATGGAGCCGCTGACCGCCCGCAAGCTGGCGGGGTGCGCGGTGGGCTTTGCCGGTGTGGTGATCAGCCAGCTGGGCGGTGGTGTGCAGTTGGCCTTCTCCCTGCGGGGCGAGGGCATGATCCTGCTCAGCGCAGTGGCCGCCGCCTGCTCCGCCGTGCTCATACGGCGCTTCACCCCCGGCCGCTCCCCCATCCTGTTCAGCGGCTGGCAGTTTTTCCTAGGCGGCGCGGCGCTGACCGCCCTCGGCCTTGCCATGGGCGGCCGCTGGGGGACGGTCTCTCCCGCCTCGACGGCCATGCTGATCTATCTGGCGCTGGTGTCCGCCGTGGCCTATACGCTCTGGGCCGCCCTGCTCAAGCACAATCCGGTGTCCCGGGTCACGGTGTTCGGCTTTCTGACCCCGGTGTTCGGCGTGCTGTTCTCCGCCCTCTTTCTGCAAGAGAGCGGCTCGCTCGACCTGCGGGCGCTGGTGGCGCTGGTGCTGGTGTGCGCGGGCATCTATGTGGTCAACCGCGCGCCGGAAAACAGTGAGTAAAAAGCGGATGTTCACGAATTTTTCAGGACATTTTTCCGTATTCGTGCTATGATAACAGAAGAAACCATTCAGAAGGAGGGGTCTCTATGAAAAAGACTGTGCGCACCATTGCCATCATCGCCGGAGTGATCTCCGGTCTGGCCGCCATCATTGCCCCTGTTGTTGTGCTGATCCGCCATCTGCATGGCCGGCACAGCGCCTGATTGAAGCGAACGAACGTAAGTAAGGAGGAGTTTCCCATGTCCACCCCCGCCATTCTGGTCACGCTGCGGGGCGAGAGCGATCGAAGGGTCGCCACGCTGACCATCTCCAATCCGGAAAATCTGAACGCGCTGACCACCGAGATGCAGCTTCAGTTTATCGACGCCATCACCACGCTGGAGGCTGACGACTCCGTCCGCGGCATTATCATCCGGGGGGCGGGCGAAAAAGCCTTCTCCGCCGGAGGCTCCATGGACTCCCTGTCCGAGATCCAGACCCCGGAGGACGGTGAGGCCATGTACCGCCGGGGCGTCAAGCTGCGGGACACCATCCTCAACATGAAAAAGCCCACCATCGCCGCCGTCAGCGGCTGGTGCATCGGCGGCGGGTTTGAGATCGCACTGTCCTGCGACCTGATCTATGCCTCCGATGACGCCCGCTTCGGCATGACCGAGGTGGACATCGGCCTGGTGCCCGGCTGGGGCGGCGCCATCCGGCTCCCCCGGCGCACCAATCTGATCCGCGCCAAGGAGATGCTGCTGCTGGGCACCCGGCTCCGGGCGGACGAGGCCATGCGGCAGGGCATCATCAACCGGGTGTTTCCCAAGGGCGAACTGTTTGACGAGGTGGACAAGATCATGGATGTCATCGTCCGCAAGCCGCCGCTGGCCGTGCAGGGCATCAAGGAGATCATCAGTCTCGGCGCGCTGGACACCGGCTTTGAGGACGCCCGGGAGATCGAGCACCGGCTCAGCATCCGTCTGATGGGCAGCCACGACTTCCGCGAGGCCGTGGACGCCTTCCGCAATAAGCGGGAGCCGCATTTTATCGGAAAATAAAGCGAGCATCAGAGGAGTTTTGCCACGCAAAACTCCTCTGAGCCTTCTGTTCTCCCGCGCCCGAGGGCGGAGGATCCGGGCTTTTGCCCCAATTTTAATCTGTTTTAAAGGACACGCGGGCGGCGGGCGTGGTAAACTAAACTATCGAATCGAGAGGGGGTGCGCCCATGGTCGTAACGGAGGAAAACGTCCGGCGGCTGAGCCGGTATGCGGGTATCTCCGAGGAGGAGGCCCGGGCGGCGCTGGACGCCGCCGGGGGCGACGCGCTGGAGGCGCTGGCTCTGCTGGAGCGGCAGGGACGCATCCGCCTGGACACCGCCGCAGGCCGCGCCCGGTCGGACCCCAATGCCCCGGATCCCCGCGCTGCTCACCCGTCCGCCCCGTCGGAACCGGAGCCGGAGCGGGGAAACCGCGTCTGGCGCTGGCTGACGGAAAACCGGCTGGAGTGCCGGAGGGGGGCGCGGTGCTTCGAGGTGCCCATGGCGGCGCTGATCGCACTGACCCTGCTGGCCTTCTGGGCCGTGGCGGCGCTGCTGCTGGCCGGGCTGTGCTTCGGCTGGCGTTACCGCTTCGCCGGGCCCGATCTGGGAAAGCCCCGGGTGAACGAGGTCATGGACAGCATCGACGGCGCTGCCGCGGACGCCCGGCGCTATGTGCGCGGCAAGTGGGATGAATATAAGAAGAAATGAGGGGACACAATGGCGGACAGAATACTGATCGTCGAGGACGAGGAAAAGCTCAACCGCATGATCGAGCTGGAGCTGAAATACGAGGGCTACGAGACCGGCAAGGCGCTGGACGGCCGCACCGGTCTGGATATGGCGCTGAGCGGCGGCTATGATCTGGTGCTGCTGGACATCATGCTGCCCGGGCTGAACGGACTGGAGGTGCTGCGGCGCATCCGGAAGGAGAACGAGCGCCTGCCGGTCATCCTGCTCACCGCCCGGGACACCACCATGGACAAGGTGTCCGGTCTGGACTCCGGCGCGGACGACTATGTCACAAAGCCCTTCGCCATCGAGGAGCTGCTGGCCCGCATCCGCACCGCCCTGCGCAAGCACGCCAAGGCTGCGGCGGCTCCGGCGGAAGAGAACGCCTATACGGTGCAGGATGTCCGGCTGGAGAAGGATGCCCGGCGGGTGCTGGTCAACGGCGCCGAGGTGAAGCTGACCCGGAAGGAGTTCGACCTGCTGGAGTGCCTGATGGAGCACCGGGGCAAGGTCATGGACCGCTCGTCCCTGCTGGAGCAGGTGTGGGGCTACGACTTTGCCGGCGAGACCAACTCGGTGGACGTGGTCGTCCGGTTCCTGCGCAGCAAGATCGACGAGCCCTACGGGCTGACCCTCATTGAGACCGTCCGGGGCGTGGGCTATGTCATCCGCTGAGCTGCGGCTGTCCAAGCGCTCCTCGACCGCCGGAAGCTATATCGCCCGGAGCTTTTTCCGCACCCTGATGAGCTTTCTCGTCATCGACGCGGTGGTCATGCTGTGCTTTGACGGCGCGCTGTGGCAGTGGCTGGTGCTCAGCGGCATCGAGGTCGTGCTGCTGATCGCCACGCTCTGGCGCAGCAGCAGCACCGTGCAGACGGTGCTGGCGCCGCTGGAAACGCTGGCCGATGCAGCGGAGAGTCTGAAGGACTCCTCTCTGGATGCCAGCGAGCTGCGCAAGCTGGCCCGGAAGCTGGAGCGGGTGGACGCCCAGACCCTGACCCACCATGTGTCCGTCACCGGCGGCAAGGAGCTGTCCGCGCTGGGGGAGTCCATCAACGCCATGCTGGAGCGCATTGACCGGCGCTATCAGGCCCAGGTGCGCTTCACCTCCGACGCCAGCCATGAACTGCGCACGCCCATCTCCGTCATTCAGGGCTACGCCGACCTGCTGGACCGCTGGGGCAAGGACGACCCCCAGATCCGGCAGGAGGCCATCGACGCCATCCGTCAGGAGGCCGCCGCCATGGGTGCGCTGGTGGAGCAGCTGCTGTTTCTGGTGCGGGGGGACAACGAGACGCAGAAGGTCACGATGGCCGAGACCGATCTCACCGCCCTCGTCACCGCCGTGGCCCGGGAGACCGACATGGTGGACACCACCCATCAGGTGACCGGCGACGTGCAGACCGGCGTCATCGGCATCGCCGATGCGGCCATGGTCAAGGAGTGCCTGCGGGTGCTGTGCGACAACGCGCTGAAGTATACCCCGGAGGGGGGCAGCGTGGACATCAGCCTGAAGGCAGAGAACGGCTGGGCGAAGATCGCCGTCACCGACACCGGCATGGGGATCCCGGAGGAAGACCTGGCCCATATATTTGACCGGTTTTTCCGCTCGGAGCAGTCCCGTTCCCGTTCCACCGGCGGCACCGGACTGGGGCTGGCCATCGCGGCGTGGATCGCCGCCCGCCACGCCGGGCGC
>USIZ01000097.1 GCA_900554855.1 uncultured Eubacteriales bacterium
AGAATGTTTCGTCACTTCGTTCCGTCAAGGTGGCTACACCCCCTTGCGCCGCTAATGCGGCTATCCCCTGTGGACTTGCCGTCCGCAAACAGCATAAAATGCTGTTCGCCGCCAGTAAGTTTGAAATTGGACATAAACAAATCCTCCGTATAATCTGAACCATACGGAGGATTAACTATTTTACGGACACCTGTGAATCCAGAAGCGCCGTTTTTTGTTCTGCTTGGATTTCGTGAACGGGTATGATACAATGAACAAAGCTGCAATAAAACCACCGTTCTGGCAGGGAGGATCACAGCATGACCGAAGCGGACAACAATGTACAGAAAGTGGTCGTGATCGGCCACACCAACCCGGACACCGACTCCATCTGCGCGGCCATCGCCTATGCAGAGCTGAAAAACCGCACCTCCGATCTGGTATGCGAGCCCCGCCGGGCGGGCAAGCTGAATGCGGAGACCGGTTATGTGCTCCAGCGCTTCGGCGTTCCGGTGCCCCGGATGTGCACCGATGTAAACCCGAAGGTGCGCAATGTGGATTACCGCCGCATCGACGGCATCTCCCGGGACACCAGTATGCGAGCGGCGTGGGAGATCATGCGCGACCAGCAGATCGACACCCTGGCCGTCGTGGATGACACCCGGGAACTGGAGGGCCTTATCACCGTGAAGGGCATTGCCATGGCCAACATGGACGTGTTCGACAACCGGGTGCTGGCCAAGAGCCGCACCACCTACCGCAATATTCTCAGCACGCTGAACGGCACCATGCTGGTGGGCAGCGAGGACAGCGTGTGCGACGAGCGGGCCCGGGTCATCATCGGCGCGGCCAGCCCGGAGCTGCTGGAGAACACCATCCAGAGCGGTGACATCGTCATTCTCTCCAACCGCTATGAAAGCCAGCTCTGTGCCATCGAGATGGAGGCCAGCCTTATCATCGTCTGCCAGGGATCCAAAGTGGGCAAGACCATCGTCAAGCTGGCCGAGGAGAACGGCGTGGCCATCATGAGCGTCCCCTGCGACACCTATGCCGCCGGCAAACTCATCAGCCAATGCGCCCCCATCGGCTACTTCATGGACACGGAGGATCTGCTGAAATTCACCCTGCTGACCACCGTAGACGACGCCATCGGCGTCATGGCCAAGGTGCGCCACCGCTACTTCCCCATTCTGGACGAGGAGGGCAAGTACTGCGGTATGCTCTCCCGCCGGAACATCCTGTCCCTCCAGAAGCGGCGCATCATTCTGGTGGATCACAACGAGAGCACCCAGGCCGTGGAGGGCTTTGAGCAGTCCGAGATCCTGGAGATCATCGACCACCACCGCATCGGCAGTCTGGAGACCGCCGGGCCGGTCTACTTCCGCAATCAGCCCGTGGGCAGCACCTGCACCATCATCGCCCAGATGTATCAGGAGGCGGCGGTGGACATCCCCGTTCCCATCGCCGGACTGATGCTCAGCGCCATCCTGTCCGACACGCTGAAGTTCAGCAGCCCCACCTGCACGCCCCTTGACCGCCGGGTGGCCGAGACGCTGGCGCAGATCGCCGGAGTGGACATTGACCGCTATGCCGGCGAGATGTTCGAGGCCGGCGAACGGCTGGACGGCAAGAGCGCCGAGGACGTGTTCATGCAGGATTTCAAGATTTTCATGTGCGGCGACGCCCGCTTCGGCGTGGCTCAGGGCAATTTCCTGACCCGCTCCAATCTGGATGCCGCCCGGAAACTGCTGGAGGACTATCTGCCAGAGGCGTTGGTGCGTCAGAACGTGGAGGACGTCTACGTCCTGCTCACCGACATTCAGGCCAGCGAGAGCGTGGTCATCTGCTGCGGCACCCATGCCGCACGCATTCTTCAGGACGCCTTCGACGCCGCCCCTGCCGCTGACGGCACCACCCTGCTCCCCGGCGTTGTCAGCCGGAAAAAGCAGTTCATCCCAAAGGTGATGGACGCATATCAGCAGCTGTGAGCTCCCCTCATCCGCAGAATACCGCAGAGGTATAAAATTGGACACTTCCCCCGCCTCCGGCAGGGAAATGCCATAAAACAGGAGACATATCCCAATGAATATCGCCAAGATCATGACCCCGAAATACTCCACCGCCTGTCTGCTGGAGACCAGCACTGTCCGCCAGGGGCTGGAACTGATGCGCAGCCGGGGCTACACCGCCATTCCCGTGCTGAACAAGGACGGCCGCTATCTGGGCAGCGTCACCGAAGGCGACTTCCTGCGCCACATGATGCAGGCGGGCACCACCGAGCTCAAGGAGCATGAGAAATACCGGGTGGGCGCCATCTTCCGCCCGGACTTCTGCCCCGCGCTGGATATTCAGGCCAGCGAGACCGATGTGATCGACGCCGTCCTTCAGCAGAACTTCGTCCCCATCGTGGATGACCGGGGCTGTCTGTGCGGCATTGTCACCCGCCGCTCCGTCATCCTCTATCTGGCCGAAAAGGACGGCTGGAAGCGCGCAGAAACAGCGGTAAACGAATAATTTCAGTCTGAAGCTGCCCCTTCCGGGGCAGCTTTTCTTTTTTGTCCTCTTTTCAGGGCCGTCCACCGCGCTTCCATGCATAGACTGGGAAAGAGGCGGCGGCATCAGCCGCCCCTCAGAAAGGAATGGTTGCTGCGATGAAACGCTATCAAGGTTCCGGCAGCTGCGACGAGTGCTGTCCGGGCTGCCAGTGCCAGCCGCCCTGCTGTCCGCCGCCCATGCCCGGCATGGCGGGCCCAACGGGTCCCACCGGCCCTCAGGGGATCCCTGGCGCCATCGGCCCTACCGGTCCCACCGGGCCGCAGGGTTACCCCGGTGCTGCGGGTGCGATCGGCCCCACCGGGCCTGCCGGTGCCACCGGTGCGATCGGCCCCACCGGGCCTGCCGGTGCCGCCGGTGCCGCCGGTGCCGCCGGTGCGATCGGCCCCACCGGGCCTGCCGGTGCCGCCGGTGCGATTGGCCCCACCGGGCCTGCCGGTGCCGCCGGTGCGATTGGCCCCACTGGGCCTACCGGGCCTGCCGGCGCTGTTGGCCCGACCGGTCCCACCGGGCCTGCCGGAACGATCACTCCGGCGGCGGCGGTGGCGAATGCCACAGGCACGGAGGACATTGTGACCCAGTTCAATCTTCTGCTCAACAACATGCGGGAGGCAGGACTGCTGCGTGCGTAACCCAGAGAAGGAGCGCCCTAACGGGCGCTCCTAAGCGTGTTGAGGGATCCGCACACTCTCTCAGAGATGCCTGTATGTTTGAGAACACGAAAAGGAGGGGCAATGGGTACCTATCGTGTCGCCGTTTACGCGATCTGCAAAAACGAAGCGCAGTTTGCCCGCCGCTGGATAGCGTCCATGTCAGAGGCCGATCGGGTCGTCGTGCTGGACACCGGCTCCGAGGACGGGACGCCGGATATTCTGCATGAGCTTGGGGCGGATGTGACCCGGGAACAGGTGGAACCGTGGCGGTTTGATACCGCCCGGAACCGCAGTCTGGCACTGGTGCCGGAGAATATGGATATCTGCGTCTGCACGGATCTGGACGAAGTATTTCGCCCCGGCTGGCGTGCGGCGCTGGAGCGGGCCTGGTGTCCGGGCGTCGGTCAGGCGCACTACCCATACATCTGGAGCTTCACCGCCGACGGAAAAGACGGCGTGATTTTCTGGGCGGATAAGATCCACGCCCGGCATGGGTGGCATTGGGCCGGGCCGGTACACGAGGTACTGCGGAGCGACGCCCCGGTGCGGGCCGTATTTGTGCCGGACATTCGGCTGGAGCATCACCCGGACCCGGCGAAATCCCGGGGGCAGTATCTTCCGCTGCTGGAGCTGGCAGTAGCCGAAGAACCGGAAAACGACCGGAATGTCCACTATCTGGGGCGGGAGTACCTGTTCTACGGCCGCTGGACAGAGGCACAGGAGACGCTGCTCCGGCATCTGCGCCTGCCTGCTGCGGTATGGCCCGAGGAGCGGTGCGCATCTATGCGCTATCTGTCCCGCTGTGCGCGGGAGCTGGGCCGCCCGGACGAGGAAGAACAGTGGCTGCTGCGCGCCTGCGCGGAGGCTCCGGCTCTGCGGGAGCCGTGGCTGGATCTGGCGCGGCTCTTCCTGCGCCGTGAGGACTGGCACGGCGTGGTCTGGGCGGCGCGGCGGGCGCTGAGAATCACCAAACGCCCGGAGACCTATCTGACCGAACCGGAGGCCTGGGGCGAGCTGCCCTACGATCTGCTGGCCGTGGCGCTCTACTATCTGGGCGACTACCGCCACGCGCTGGCTATGGGAGAGGAGGCACTGAAGCGAAGTCCCATGGATCGGCGGCTGAGGGAAAATGTGCGCCTGATGCGCCAGCGGGCAATTGATCGAAAGAAAATTTCTGACAATTGAAGAAATTTATGCTGTGGAAAACCCCGAAAACTCCCGGATCCTCGTGGCACTGCGGCAGAGAAAACCAGCCGTGTGCAACTTTGGCGGAAAATCACCGCGTGATTTGAGACATAGTAACTGTGCGCGGCAAGACGCGCGGAGCACGAAAGAGATGGGAGGAAAATTATGGAACAAAAGGAGGCAAAGCCATGGTGGATCTGGCTGACGGCGGCGGTGCTCAGTCTTGCGCTGGTGTGGACGCTGGCCGGAACGGCATTTTCGCTTCTGCGTCCGACGGCCGCAGCGTGTTTCGGGTTCAGCAAAACGGAGCCGGAGCGCACGGTGATCCCGGTGGGGCGGACGGTGGGCATCAAGCTGTTCTCCCGGGGCGTCATGGTGGTGGGGCTGACCGACGTGGCCACTGAGGACGGGGCAGAATCGCCCGCCCGGGCGTGCGGCCTGCGCACCGGCGACATCATCACGCACATTGACGGACAGCAGGTGGACTCCATCGAGCAGGTGCAGTCCCTGCTGCAATCCACCGGAGGCGAGGAGCTGGCCATTCAGCTCACCCGGGGCGGGCGCATGGTGGAGACGACCGCTGCCGCGGCCCAGTGCATGACAGACGGATCGTACCGGCTGGGCGCGTGGATCCGGGACTCCATGGCCGGCATCGGCACCATCACCTATTATGACCCGGAAAGCAGAAAATTTGCCGCTCTGGGCCACGGGATCAACGATGTGGACACCAAGCTGCTGATGCCGCTGGAATCCGGAGCCATTATGGGCTCCAGCGTCACCGATGTGCAGACCGGCGCAAAGGGGACGCCCGGCGAACTGCACGGAAAATTCGATCTGGAGCGCGATCTGGGCACGCTGTACGCCAACACGGACTGCGGCGTGTTCGGCGTCACCGACGGCGCGGATGACCGCTTCACCGGCGATCCGATACCGGTGGCCAAAGCCGAGGAGGTCAAGGTGGGCGCGGCCACCATCCTCTCCAATGTGGAGGGCGACAAGGTGGAGTCCTTTGACGTGGAGATCCTGCGCATCTACCGCTGCACCGGGCAGGACAGCCGCTCCATGATGGTGCGGGTCACCGATCCGGAGCTGCTGGAAAAAACCGGCGGAATCGTGCAGGGCATGAGTGGCAGCCCCATCCTCCAGAACGGAAAGCTGGTGGGCGCAGTGACGCACGTCCTCATCAACGATCCGCAGTGCGGCTACGGCATCTTTGCCGAAACCATGCTGGACGCGGGAACGTAAGGAGGAAAAAGAAAGCTGCGGGGAACGCGCAATGCGCGTTCCCCGCAGGCTGTTTGGGTGAATTAAATTGGGGGGTAGGGATCGCCAAAGGCTTCCCCTTGGGAGGGAGGCTTTGGTGCGGTGCAGACTGTCGAAGGCTTCCCCTTGGGGGGAAGCTGTCG
>USIZ01000098.1 GCA_900554855.1 uncultured Eubacteriales bacterium
GCCACCATGGAGAGGCAGGTGGGGCCGCATCCGGTGTAGCCGATCAGGCCGCTTCCATAGCTGCGATAGCCCCAGCGCTCGTCCCACTGGAGCAGGAGTGGCACCGTTCCGCCAGACGCCTCCGCACCCAGGTCGATTTCCGGCGTCAATGTGCTGTTGATCGGGTAGTCATAGACAAAGTCCAGCGTCTCCGGATTCTTCTGCACCAACTCCCGCAGTGCCTGCGGATATTTTGTCGTCTCGCTCTGAATGTAGGCCAGTTTTTCTTCGTCGGTCTGCGCCCCGTCTGTACCCGTATCGCTTAGCTCGGCGTTTTGGCCCGATTGCCCCGTTCCCGGCGCCGCCTCCTCCTTTGGCAGCGCCAGCCGTCCGATGCACAGGCCAAAAGAGAACACCATCACCAGCAGCACCACAAGGCCGCCTTTTCCTACCGCCGGCCGACGGCTGCGGGGCTTGCTCTGGCGCGGCTGCGTGCTCATACGGCTTTTCTGCCGCGCCGGGCGTCTGAGCTCCTCGTCATAATAGACGCCGTCGTCATCGAACTCCCACTCGTCGTATTCATTATAGTCTCTCTTGTATGCCATGGGAAAAACTCCTTACGAACTGGATTGCTTTATCAGAAGCATCGCAAGATATAGTGTAACGGCGCAATGTTGCGCGCGTTTGGTCGAGTTGTGTCACCATTGTAATCTTTCTGTCTTTCGGATGTCAATCATTTCTCATCCAAAATCATTTCCCGTGTTCTCCGTCAGCACATAGTTGAACCAGCATTGCCCTGGACTCTTAGGATCCGCCCGGAAAATCTCCCACCGCATCTCCAGATACAGGCTCAGATCGCTGCTCACCGCGGTATAGACCCGGTCAACATTCTCGTAGCCTGACTCCGACAGATTGCTCTGGTCGCTGACCCCATTTTCCCGATCATACACCGATTGCAGCGTCACGTTGAAATTCAGGCCGCATTCGCTCTGATAGGTGTCCCGCAGCGCCTGCCAGATCTGCTCGGAATCTTCCTCCCCACCGATCAATGCAATACCGCTGGCGTAAAAGGGAATGCCGCTGGGCGTCATTGTGGCGACATAAATGCCGTTCTCCGGAATGTCCCCAAGGGTATTGATGCTCAGCGCCCACACACTTTCGTCTTCGTCCTCATTGGACACCTTTTCCAGATACGTTTCTCCTTTGTTCAGCAGACTGTCCATGGTAATGCCATATTTTTTTGCGTTTTCACGCCAGGTGTCCAGAAACGCCCGCCCGGCGTACAGCGTGTCCTGCATCTCCTCTTCGGTGCTTTCATCAAAGGTGAGCATCCCGCTGCCGAACATGACGCGGCTGCTGTTGAGCAGTTCCCGCTTTGTCTCATCATAGCCATCGCCGTAGGGGCGCACCGCATCCACCGGAACGGTGTTTGCCTGCGCCCGGAGCTTCTCCTCCTGACGCCCCAGCAGCCAGCCGGGCACCAGTGTACCCAGAACCAGCACTGCCGCCGCCAGCAGGACAGGTAGGAGGACGGCGGTCAGAATATTGCGCCGCTTCATGGCTCATCCTCCCCTTCTCCGCACAGGGCCAGCCGCAGCGTCACCGTAGTGCCGCGCCCCTCTTCCGTGTCGTACTCCAGCTGAGTAGCGTGAATGGCGGCGATCTTCGACGCCAGCGCCAGACCAAGGCCCGCACCGTGCTCCCGGCGGGACCGGGACTTGTCCACCATGTAAAACGCCTCGGTGATCCGCTGGAGCTGATCGGCCGGAATACCCCGGCCGTTGTCTGTGATGCGGATAGCATAGTATGCCCCCTCCGCCGCACCGTTCAGACCCACGGTGTCCCCGCCGGACTTGAAGGCGTTGTCCAGCAGGTTCAGAAGCAAAGTCTTAAAAAGATCGTATTCCACCCGGGCCCAGCCCGCTCCGGCGGAATAAGTCAGCTTTACCCCCCGCTTCAGCGCCGCAGGGAATGCGGTCTCATAGGCGTCTTTCAGCAGCTGGGACAGCTCCAGCTCCTCCAGCAGAAAGTCCTGCCGGT
Source organism: uncultured Eubacteriales bacterium (assembly GCA_900554855.1). Lineage (GTDB taxonomy): Bacteria > Bacillota > Clostridia > Oscillospirales > Oscillospiraceae > UMGS1766. The sequence continues at coordinate 2,020 of USIZ01000098.1, forward strand.
CCAGTGTGATGAGTTCCATCAGCTTGAAGGACAGGCTCTCCAGGCGCATACTCTCGTTGACGATATAGCCCGCCGCCTCGTGCACCTGCGCCGGGGTCAGCTGCTTCTGATATAAGGTGTCCGCATAGCCGATGATACTGGTCATGGGTGTTTTCAGCTCGTGGGCAAAGTTGGCCACAAAATCCTCCCGCTGGCGCACCGCCAGCTCCAGCGCGTTGATCTTGTCCTCAATGGTGTCAGCCATCTGGTTGTAGCTGCGGGTCAGGTCGCCGATCTCATCCCGGGAGCGCACCGGAAGCCGGGCGCTGTAATCGCCCCCGGCAAACGCCCGGCTGGAGCGCTCCAGGCGCTTGATGGGCCGGGTAAGCAGCCAGGAGAACAGCAGGATGAGCAGTGCGCCGGCCAGCGTGGCCCCCAGAAAGATCCACTGGCAGCGCTGGCGCAGCAGCTCCGCCTCCGTGAACACTGCGCTCATGCTGCGGGCGGTGGTCAGCTCCAGCGCGTAGCCGCTCTGCTGAAAGGTGCTGGTCATGACCAGCCAATCGGAGTGAACGCCGCTCCCGGCGGTGCGCTCCAGGATCTGATAACCGATCCCGCCGTCTGTGCCTGCGGCAGCGGACAGACCGTCGGCCAGGTTGCTGTAAAGTGCGCTCTCCCCGCTCTGGGCAAGGCTCAGATTCACCGACATGGCGTCGGCGGCCTGTCCCGCAATATCAGTCAGCGCACGCTCGTCTACGCTGCCGGTACGGCTGGCGTTCAGAACGCCGGACTGAATGGCATACTTGACCAGCTGGTGCTGCTGGAGGCCGCTCTCCACCTGATGCTCTACCGCGTTGTTCAGGCTGGCCGACACGGTGAAATACTCCGCTGCTGCCAGCGCCGCCGTCAGCACGAACACCGTGCAAAGAAACAGTTTGGTGAAAAACCTCATTGCTCCCTCCGTTTCAGTCCTCGTCCCGGGGGACGCAGAGCCGATAACCGATGCGGAATACGGTCTGGATCTGCTCACTCCAGCCCAGTTTTTTGCGCAGACGCTGGATGTGGCTGTCCAGTGTCCGGGTCTCGCCCAGATATTCCTCGCCCCACACTGTCTCATAGAGGTAGCACCGGGTGAGCGCCACATTTCGATTGCGGATCAGGGTGGCCAGCAGATCAAACTCCTTCACGGTCAGCACCACCGGCGCTCCGGCCTTTTCCACCGTCCGGGACTCCAGATCCAGCTTTACGTCGCCGCAGGTGAGCACCCGGGCCGCCCAGCCCGTCCGGCGGAGCACAGACTCCACCCGGGCCACCAGCTCGCCGATCTGGAATGGCTTGACCAGATAGTCGTCCGCCCCCATTTTCAGACCCCGGATGCGATCCTGCACCTGCCCCATGGCGGAGATGATGATGACCGGCGTCTCCGTGGGCCGGATATACTCCAGCAGATCATAGCCGCTGATCTCCGGCAGCATCAGATCCAGCAGGATCAGATCCCAATGACCGCTGTCGATCAGATCCGCGCCCCTTTTTCCGTCCAGCGCACAGGTGCAGAGATAGCCCTCTCCCTGCAGCGTGGTGCGGATCAGGTTGGAGATGGACGCATCGTCCTCCACCACCAGAATGTGAAACATAGCCCCGGCCTCCTCTGCCCTTCTTTTGTTGAACTTATTCTACCACAGAGTTGTGTCCGAGTTGTCACGTTTTTTCTATGAAACGCAAAAAACCGACACAGCACAAGCCGTGTCGGTTAACATAATTATTTTTGTGCTCCATCAAGCTGATGAAGCGCTGCGGTCTGCGTTCAGTCCACCAGAGAGGACAGAAAGCGCATCAGGATCGCCTGATCCTCGGGCCGGCTGGCAAACAGCTCCAGATCGCCGTTCTTGTCGCGCAGCAGATCGGCCATAGCGACGTACTGAGACAGAGCGGACTTCAGGTTGTACTTGTCGCCGTACTTCGACTCCAGCCACACGTCGCCGCCGCACTGAGCAATGGCTTCCTTAAAGGCTTCCACATCCCGCAAATTGTTGATCTTCATAAGAAAATCCCTCCAATCAATCTATTTGTTCTAGATGTTTTCCGGTTCGGAACGGCTTGTTTTCCGTCCCTCGCCTCGATTATTATTATACGGATTTTCGCGTTTTTTTCAATGCACAGAGCAAACATATTTACATTTTGCACAAATGAGTTTTTATATAATTTATACACAAAATAATCTATTTTCAGCATTTAAAACCACTTATAGAAATATAAAAGTTCTTTTCATAAGTTATTATTCTATTGTGGATTGTTTATTTCGCCGAACGGATTTGCACTGGAATTTTTCGGAATGGAGCGTTGTCATAAACGGGAAATAAGACAGTTTGGCCGCCACGAGCGGCGTCCTTGGCGGTGCAGTTCCGGCACATCAGCAAAAAACAGCGGATCGCTCGACCCGCTGTTTTAATCTTTCGGTTCCGCCGGCTTGACGGTAATGGTTTTGGTGCGCTTGCGGTTGCGCTTGCGCTTGCGCGGCAGCTTGCGGACAGTGATAACTTCTCCGCCCAGCTTGCACAGGCTGAACAGCGACGAGGACAACTCCTCATCAGTGAACACCCGGTACTGCCCATGCCAGTTAATGCCCTCCGGCCACTGGCGCAAAATGGTGTAAAAACGGCCATGCTCCATACAGCGGGAGCGGGCCACATAGCTGTGACCCAACTGATACCAGTTGCCGTTACACAGCAGATTGTCGCACTTCGGGCAGCGGAACACCCGGGCCGTGCGGCTCTTGAGGCATTCCCCTTCCGTCACAAAGCTGCCGCAGTCCCGCTCCAGCAGGGCGTCCGCTTCATCGAAGATCCGGTCCAGCTCATCCAGTGCCGCCTGCGCGGCCTTCGCCCGGCGTTCATGGTAAAGCTCCTGCTCCCGGCGCTTCAGCTCGGCAACGGTAGGCAGTCTGCCCAGCAGACGCACCATCTCCGCCCCGATGCGGGCGGTGTAATAGGCGTCGTTGCAGGCGTCATGGAACTCCAGCTCGTCCTGAAGCCCTAGCTTCTCCACTGCGTCCTTCAATGCGGTCTGCTGGTCGCTGCCCATAATCATCAGGTCAAAAGCCCGCTGGAGGTCATAGACATCAATGGACAGATACTGCTCCATACCATACCACGCCAGGTTCAGATCCAGCACCTTAGCGTCACTGGGCCCCCAGGTGAAAAATTGGGCATCCGGGCCGCACCAATGAAAGAAGGTGTCTGCCACCTCCGGAAAGCGCTGGGCGCGGAGCAGATCCTTCTGATCCAGCGGAAGCATTTTGCGCACGCGATGGTGCAGCTTTTTATGAATGGTCGGACGGACATAGGCAGAGAACGCCACGCCCTCTGCCTGCCAGTCTTTCAGCTGATAGGCGCCGAACTGGATGATCTCATCCAGCTTGTCCGCCTCGCTGCGGGGATACCCCTGATTCCATTCCAAATCAAAAAACACATAACTCATATTGAAAACTTTACAACAGCCAGGGGGTTTTGTCAACGAAGAAAGACCCGCCGAAAATAAAAAAGAAAAAACGAAAAAAGTTGTTGACAAAAGCGCAGTTATTGATTATAATATCCCTTGTCCTGTTGAGGGAGCAACTCACAGATGGCGGCATAGCTCAGTTGGCTAGAGCATACGGTTCATACCCGTAGTGTCCCCGGTTCAAATCCAGGTGCCGCTACCAAGGTGTTCCCCCGGACCCACTGTCCGGGGGACGCACCTTAACTCATCTGGCCCGTTG
>USIZ01000099.1 GCA_900554855.1 uncultured Eubacteriales bacterium
CATGAGCAGCGATGAGCTCACCGTGACCCTTGGCCGGGAGTATGGTATCGGCCTTGGCAACGGCGCCCATTACGGCAAGCAGTGCGACGGCTTTATGCGCATGAACATCGCCTGTCCCCGCTCCACGCTGGAGAAGGGCGTCGCGGCGTTGAAAAAATGCTATCTTGAGAGGGAGGCAAAGTAAAAATGGAAGAAAAGAAACAACACAAGCAGTTGGGCTTTATCGACTGCCTCGGCATCGGCATCGGCCAGATCATTGGTTCCGGCGTCATGGTGCTGACCGGTGTCGTGGTGGGCCTGACCGGCCACGGCACGCCCCTGGCCTTCATCTGCGCGGCACTGCTGGTCATCTGCACGATGAGCTCGGCGGTCGTCCTGTCCAGCGCCGTACCGTCTAACGGCGGCGGCTACTCCTACGTCAAGCGGCTGATCGGGCCCCGGGCCGGCTTCATCTATCTGGGTATGTTCGTGCTGACCCAGGTGCTGATCGCCACCTTTGCACTCGGCTTTGCCAGCTATTTCGCCGCGCTGGTGCCCGGCGTGAATCAGAAACTGATCGCCATGCTGATCCTGATCGCCGCCACCGTCGTCAACCTGATCGGCATCAAAACTGCCGCCTCTGTCCAGAATGTCATGGTGGCCTGCCTGCTGCTGTCTCTGCTGCTGTTCGTGGTGTTCGGCCTGACCAAGGTGACCTGGAGTGAGCTGGCCTTCACCAAGGCCAATCTGATGCCCAACGGTGTCGGCAACTTCCTTCAGGGCGTGGCTCTGCTGAGCTTCGCCACCGGCGGCGCCAAGTTCCTGGCCGAGACTGCCGGTGAGGTCAAGAATGCCGGCAAGACCGTGCCCCGCGCCATGATCATCTCCACTGTCATCGTCGCCATGTTCTATGCCCTGCTGGGCGTTGTGGCCACCGGCGTTCTGCCTCTGGACCAGGTCGCGTTCCAGAACCTGACTCTGGTCGCCCAGACCATCTTCCCCGCATGGCTGTACTACTTCTTCGTCATCGGCGGCGCTCTGTTCGCCCTGGCCACAACCTTGAACGGTACCCTGTCCTGGGTGACCCGGGCTCTGCAGCTGTCCGCTGAGGAGGGCTGGCTGCCCAAGGTCTGTGCCAAGGAGAACAAGGGCGGCACTCCCGTTGTGCTGCTGTTGGTGTTCTTTGTGGTCGGCGCCATTCCTATTCTGACCGGCATGGACACCACCACCATCTCCAACATGGGCGTCGGCCTGAATCAGGTCGTCCTCATCATGGAGGTCATTGCCTGCTGGCGTCTGCCCAAGCTGATGCCTGAGGCCTATGAGAATGCCACCATGAAGATGAAGCTGCCCGTCCTGCGGGTGCTGCTGGTGCTGTCCATTGTGCTGAATGTGGCCACCTTCTTCGTGAGCCTGTCCGACATGACCCCTGTTGTCTGGATCAGCATTATTGTCTTTGTGGTTCTGCTGGCCATCTACACCTCTATCCGCGGTAAGCAGCTGGAGGCCAAGAAGGTCATCTGACGCGATATCTCCTCTTTTTCTTCTCTCGGCAATGGCCGTCCGAACTTCGGACGGCCATTGCTTTTTGCACAGAATCGGGTACAATAAGTATAGTTTATAAAGGAGAGAGCAGCGATGGCGGAAGAAAAGGTATATGCCCTTGTGTTGGCTGGCGGGCGCTCCAGCCGGATGGGGGCGGACAAGGCGCTCTTGAATTGGGGCGGCGAGACCCTGCTGGAGCGGGCTGTCCGGTTCTGGCGGGAGAGCGGCCGCGTAGAGCGGATCCTGGTCAGCGTGGGGCCGCAAGCGCATTTTTCGGCGTCACAGCTTCCGGAGGGCGTACAGGCTGTGGCCGATCTGGAGCGGGGCCGGGGTCCCATGGCGGGGCTTGCGGCGGCGTTTGCATGTTCGGACGCCGACGTGCTCTGCGTCAGCGCGGTGGATATGCCCAATCTGACGGCAGAGGCGGTGCTCCCGGTGCCAAAGGGGGATGCGGCGGTCTACCGGCTGAACGGGCGGCGAGAACCGCTGTTCGGCGTCTACCGCAGAAGCGTTCTGCCTGCGGCGCAGAAGCTGCTGGCAGAGGGAAAAGGGAAGATGGGGCTTCTGCTGGACGCGGTACAGACGGAGTATTATTACGCCCCGCCTTTGCTGGAGCCGGTCTTTCAGAATCTGAACACCCCGGGGGACGCACTGCGCGCCCGGGCGGGCACACCGCCCGCGGTGGCGGTGGTGGGCTGGCACAACGCAGGCAAGACCACGTTTTTGCGGGGATTGATCCCGGCGCTGACGGCTCGCGGTGTGCGGGTCGCCGCCATCAAGCACGATGCCCATGGGTTTGAGATGGATCACGAGGATACGGATACCTGGCATCTGCGCCGAGCCGGCGCGGAGAGCGCGGCCATTCTCGGCCCCGACAGCTGGGCGGTGCTGGGTCGGGGAGAACGCACATTCGAGGACATCCGCCGCACCCTGCCCAAGGTGGATCTGATCCTGGCGGAAGGCTTTAAATATAGCCCTCTGCCAAAACTGGAGATCCACCGCAAGGCTGCGGGCCATCCCCTGATCGTGCAGGATGAGACGCTTTTGACCGTGCTCACGGACGAACCGTTGGAGGTGGAAGCCCCCCAGATGAGCCTGACCGACTTTGAAACCTGTGCCGATCTGCTGTGTCGGCAGTTTGACCTTCCGGAGAAAAAGAGCTGACGAGTTTTCGTCAGCTCTTTTTGCGGAGATGCTTTGCTTTTTGCCGACGTTTTCGGTACAATAATGCCGAGGTGATTTATGATGAAGAAACCTGTTATTTCTGCCGGTGCGCTGATGACTGCGGACGCCGTTGTGTGCGGTGATGTGACGCTGGAAGAGAATGTGAACCTCTGGTTCCATGCGGTGCTGCGGGCAGAGACCGCCGCGATCCGCGTGGGGAAGGGGAGCAATATACAGGATAACTGCGTTGTCCATGTGGACGAGGGCTTTGACGCTGAGATCGGCGAAAATGTCACTGTGGGTCACGGCACGATCCTGCACGGCTGCTCCATTGGAGACGGCACGCTGATCGGCATGGGCAGTACGATCCTGAACGGCGCGAAGATCGGCAGAAACTGCCTGATCGGCGCGGGCAGTCTGGTGACGCAGAATGCCGTGATCCCCGACGGCTCCATGGCCTTTGGCCGTCCGGCCAAAGTGGTGCGGCCGCTGACGCAGGCAGAGCGGGAGGAAAACCTGAAAAGCGCCCGGGATTATGTGGAGGAGAGCCGGATGTATCTTGCGGCGGATCTGATGCGGCATAGAACCTGAGCAGCACCGGGACCTCTTTTGTAAAATGGGAAAAAATGAAAAATTAAGAGTGGTTGAAGAATGAAAAACTTCCGGGGAAATGGTTGCAAAACTGTGCTTAATGCGCTATGATAGACGATGTGATTTTATGTTTGGAATACAATGTGCCGTGCTCAGCCGTGCTGGTAAAAGAAACTGACAGAGAAGTGAGGATTTCCCGGCATGAGAAACTGACGGCGCAAAAACAAATAAGGGTGAGTTGTAAATGAATCAAAATCCTACGCTTCAGGTTCAGTCTGTCATTTACGGAAATGAGCCTGAATCCCTCTATAAGGCCATTTCCAATCTGGCAAATGCAATTCGTGTGGAACGGGAACAGCGCAGATTCCTCGGTCAGGTGACGCTCTATTATGGCGATGCATCGCCGGAGCGGGTGCTTCCCGAAGCAGAGGTGGAGCAGATCCGGAAGAAGTATCAGGATCTGTTCCGGTTTAAGTACCGTGTGTTTGGCTTTAACTCCGGTTCGGCCAAGGGACATAATATGCTGGGTGAAGAGTGTGAATCGGATTATATGCTCATTATGAACCCGGATGTTATTATGTCGCCCCGGACGCTGATCGAGTTGATGTATCCCTTCCTGGATGAAGAGGTCGGTATGGTGGAGGCCCGTCAGACGCCAATCGAGCATCAGAAGGAATATGATGTCGAAACCTTGGAGACAGACTGGGCGACAACAGCCTGCGCCGTTTTCTCCAAGGCGCTGTTTGATGAACTGAATGGATTTGACAGTGAGACCTTCTTCCTCTATTGCGATGATCTGGACTTTTCCTGGCGCGTTCGACTGGCGGGTTATAAGATCATCTATCAGCCTTTGGCCCCTGTGTTCCATGCAAAGCGGCTGTCTGTCAAGGCGTCCTGGCAGCCGACCAAGGCGGAGCAGTATTATTCCGCCGAGGCGGCGCTGCTCATGGCGCATAAGTGGTCCAATCCGGGCCGGGTGGAGCAGCTGCTTCAGGTCTATCAGAATAGTCAGAATGAGAACTGCAAAAAGGCGGCGGCGCATTTTATTGAGTTGCGTGCGGCAGATAAGCTGCCTGAACCGCTCGATCCTGAGCACAGGGTTGCTAAATTTATCGGAGATTACTATACCGAAAATCGCTATATTCTTTGATGAAGCGCTTGACTCTAATTGAATCAAATATGCGCATCGAAGAGAGAAAACGATGACTATAAATCGAGGAAAGTAATATGAACAAAAGAGAACCAAAGGATGTGGCCAGTCAGCTGGATCGACTGAAGCAGAATCTGGCGGGGCTGCCCGAGAACTCTGCCCTGAACCGTTATTTTAGCTGGCTAAATGGACAGGTTGAGCACAAGGACGCGCTGTATCTGAAGGATTATGCTCCTATTATCGCAAAGGAAGAGGCGCATCGCGAGGAGGACGCTCCCTTTTTGAGCGTTATTACGCGGACGCAGGGCAAGCGGCCTGAGATGCTGCGTGAGACGCTGCTCTCCCTGGTCGGCCAGACGGATGAAGATTTTGAAGTGCTGCTGATCGGCCATAAGCTGGATCAGCAGCAGGACAAGCTGGTGCAGCAGATCGTTGGGGAGCAGCCGGAGGAGCTGCGGCGGAGAATCCGTTTTATCCCCTTGAATCACGGCACACGGACTACGCCGCTGAATACCGGCTTTGCCTATGCCCACGGTCAATACATTGCCGTGCTGGACGACGATGATATTGTGTTTGACAATTGGGTGGAAGAGTTTCATAAAGCCGCCAGAAAAAGCCCCGGATCAATCCTGCATGCCTATGTGTTCACGCAGGCGTGGAATACCATCGCTACGGACAGCGGACAGTTTGCCCTGAGAGCGGCACAGGCGCCGGTAGCCTCCCATTGCGACAAATTTGACCTGCTTGTGCAGACCCGGGAGAATCACTGCCCGCTGCTGAGCTTGGCGTTCCCGAGCTTCTATTTTCAGAAGATGGGCATTATGTTCGATGAGCGGCTCACCACGACAGAGGACTGGGACTATTTTATGCGCACTGCGTTCATTGCCGGGGTGAAGGATGTGGAAACTCCCACGTCCATTTATCGGCTCTGGACGAATGCGGAGAATTCGTCTACGCTGCATAATCAGCAGGAATGGGCTAAGAATTATTACCTGATTCAGGACAAATTGGCAGACATGCCTATTTTGATCCCGAAGGGCAGCCGCAAGAGCGTGGCGCAGGAGACGATGAACGCCATCAACAGAGGCTGGCCCTATCGTGCGCCTCGCATTCATACCTGTGGACTGTATCTGGGCTATGGCGGCCCCTTCTCGGAGGAGCATGTGAAAACGGCGACGGCGCTGAGCAATGGGATCAGCTTTGATGCGCAGTTCCCTCTGAGCGAGGGTGAGGCGCAGAATTTGAAGCAGATCCGCTTTGATGTCTGCGACGAAGGAATGTTTGTTGTTCAGAACGTGCTGGCCATGGTGCGATATTCGGATGGCA
>USIZ01000100.1 GCA_900554855.1 uncultured Eubacteriales bacterium
CATGAAGGGCTGACCCATATCAAGAAGACCTATAAGGGCGACGAGCGGATGATGATCCTTCAGACCTTCTACCGCCAGAACAACTATAAGCCCACCTATGTTTTAAAGGGGGCCACCTCCCTTTTTCTTGAGATCCCGTTCTTTATTGCGGCCTACCGTTTCCTCTCCGGGCTGGAACTGCTTCACGGCGTCTCCTTTGGCCCTATCGCCGATCTGGGGCGGCCGGATGGACTGCTGGTCGTCGCAGGGCTGACGATCAATGTACTGCCCCTCATCATGACCGGTGTCAACCTGATCTCCTGCATCATTTTCACCAAGGGAAGTCTGCTGAAAACGAAGATCCAGCTCTACACCATGGCGATCTTCTTTCTGTTCTTCCTCTACACTTCTCCTTCCGGACTGGTGTTTTACTGGACGCTGAACAACCTGTTTTCTCTGATTAAAACCATCTTCTACAAGCTGAAGCACTCCAAGCAGATCCTCTGTATACTCTCCAGCCTTTCGGGCATCGCACTCGCAGTGTGCGGCTTCTGCTTCTATGCCGCCCCTGCTCGAAACTATTTTGTCGCGCTGGGCATTCTGCTCCAAATCCCGCCCCTGTGGGTACTGGTTCTTTCCCGGCTCATTGGTCACACGGCCAAGGCCAAGGAGCCCGCTCCCAACAAAAAGCTGTTTTTCAGCGCCGGTATCTTTCTGGCCCTGCTGACCGGTCTGCTCATCCCCTCTGCGGTCATCAAAGCATCTCCGCAGGAATTTGTGGATCTGAACCTGTTCTATCATCCCGGCTGGTACCTGGTCAGCGCCAGCTGTCTTGCCTTCGGCCTGTTCGTGGTCTGGGCGGGCATCTTCTACGGTCTGGCCAGCCCCAAAGGCAAAGTAATGTTTGAGCGGGTATTCTGGGTGCTGTGCGGCATCTCCATCGTAGACTATATGTGCTTCGGCAAGCATCTCGGCACGCTGTCCTCCAACCTGAAATACATCGCAGGTATGTGGTTCAGCGACTCCGAACAGGCGCTCAATGCTATCGTTGTAATCCTGCTGGCCATTGCGCTCTGGCTCATCGTCCTGCGCTGGAGCCGGCGCGTTCCAGGCATTTTGACGGTCGGCATTCTTACGCTGGCCTGTATGAGCGTGGTCAACGTGACCGGCATTTGCAGCTCCATCAACCAAATCACCACACCGGAGGCCGCAGCCGCCAGCCAGCCGGAATTTACGCTGAGCAAAAACGGAAAAAATGTAGTCGTGCTCATGCTGGACCGCAGCGTGGGAGCCTATATGCCGTATATTTTCAACGAAAAGCCCGAACTGAAGGAACAGTTTTCCGGCTTCATCGACTACCCCAATACGATCTCCTTCGGCAAGAACACCAACTTCGGCACGCCTCCGCTGTTTGGCGGTTATGAGTACACTCCCGCGAAAATGAACCGGCGCTCCGACATGCTGCTGAAGGACAAGCAAGACGAGGCTCTGCGGGTCATGCCCATGCTGTTCGGTCAGAACGGCTATGATGTCACCGTGTTTGACCCCCCCTATGCCGGATACAGCTGGATCCCGGAACTGAGCATTTACGACGACTGCCCCAACACCACCGCATATAATACAAAGGGAAAGTTCGTTGAGCCTGAACAGCGGGAAGCGTTCATTCGGAACAACAAGCGGAATTTCTTTTTCTTCGGCCTGACCAAGGCCGCGCCGCTCATACTCCAGCCCACGATCTACGACTACGCCAATTACAACAACAGCATTCCGAATGGTCAAACCACCTCCGGTGCCCACACTGCCTCCGGCATGAATGACACGTTCCTGAACTCTTACAGCACACTGGTGCACCTGCCCGACATCACCCGCATTTCCGAGGACGGAGGCAACCATTTGCTGGTCATGGACAATGAAGCCGCTCATGAACCCACGCTGCTGCAGGAGCCGGAGTATGTGCCCTCCCCTGTTGTTGACAACACTGAATTTGACACCCAGCACGCCGACCGCTTCACGCTGGACGGCCGAACCATGGAGGTCAGCACCGCATATCAATATTCCCACTATCAGGTCAATATGGCGACAATGCTCCAGCTGGGACGCTGGTTTGACTACCTGAAGGAAAACGGCGTTTACGACAACACCCGCATCATTCTGGTATCCGACCACGGCCGTGAGATGTGGCAGTTCGATGATATGTACTCCAATCAGAATTTTGACGCGCTGGGCTGCAACGCCCTGCTCATGGTCAAGGATTTCAACGCATCAGGATTCACGATCTCCGATGAATTTATGACCAACGCAGACGTACCCACACTGGCAATGGACGGACTGATCGAAAACCCGGTCAACCCCTTTACGGGAAACGCCATCAACAGCGAAGACAAGACCGCCCACGATCAGTATATTCTCCGCTCGTCCGCGTGGAACACCGAGATCAACAACGGCACCCAGTTCCTGCCCGGCGACTGGTATACGGTGCACGACAACATCTGGACCAAGTCCAACTGGTCGTCTGTGGCCCAAAAAGCAATTTTGGATCAGGAAAACTAAAAAAGCAAGCCTGAGCTTTACACAAAAGCTCAGGCTTGCTTTTTATCTTATCAATTTTCTTCCAGCATAGTCATAAATTCCGTTTCGGTGAGTACCGCAACACCGAGGGACCGGGCCTTGGTGAGCTTACTGCCCGCCGCCTCTCCTGCTACAACGTAGCTGGTCTTTTTTGAGACGGACCCGGACGCCTTCCCGCCCAGTGCGGTGATGGCCTCCTCAGCCTCTTTGCGGCTGAAATGCTCCAGCGTGCCCGTGACCACAAAGGTCTTACCTGCAAATTTATCGCCCACCGGAGTTTCCGTACTCTCAAAACTGACTCCCGCCGTGCGCAGCGCATTCAGCAGATGCCGGGACTGGGGATCCGCAAACCAGCTTACCAGGTAATCCGCCGTGATACCGCCTACGTCGCTAACCTGGGTCAACTCCTCCTGCGTGGCCGTCATCAGCCGATCCAGGCTGCTGAACTGACGGGCCAACACCTGAGCGGCCTTCTGCCCCACCTGCCGAATCCCAAAGGCATAGAGCAGGCGCGCCATGCCCTGAGACTTGGACTTTTCGATTGAAGCGACCAGATTTTCTGCCGACTTCTGCCCCATACGATCCAGCCCGACCAAGTCGTCCACCTTGAGCCGATATAGATCCGCCGGAGTTTTGATGAGGCCTGCACCGACAAGGTTCTCTACCGCCGCCGGGCCAAGACCCTCAATATCCATAGCGTCCCGGGAGGCGAAGTGGGTCAGGTTGCGCAGCAGCTGGGCCGGGCACTCCGCGCCGGTACAACGAATGGCTGCGCCGTCCGGATCCCGGCGCACCGGCGCACCGCAGACCGGACAGTGATCCGGGATATGATAGGGCTGTGCTCCCTCCGGACGCTTTTCCGGCACGACGGAGACGATCTCCGGAATAATTTCCCCCGCCTTCTGGACAATAACGGTATCTCCGATGCGAATATCTTTTTCAGAAATAAAATCCTGATTGTGCAGTGTGGCATTTGTGACTGTCGTGCCCGCCAGCCGCACCGGAGACAGGTTTGCTTTGGGGGTCAGCACACCGGTGCGGCCCACCTGAATGACGATGTCCTGCACCACAGAGGGCTTCTGCTCCGGCGGATACTTATAGGCCGCCGCCCAGCGGGGAAATTTGGCCGTACTGCCGAACTCTGCCCGGGCAGTCAAATTGTCCAGCTTGACGCAGGCGCCGTCAATATCAAAGGTAAACTGATCCCGGTCGTCGCCGATGCCGTGGATCCAGTCCAGAATCTCCTGTCCCGTGCGGAATACCCGGCGGGGGATCACCTTGAATTTCAGCGTCTCCAGCCAATCCAGCGCGGCGCTGTCCGTATCAAACGCTCCCCGTCCCTCCAGGAGCTGGATATTGAAGATCTGCACATCCAGCCGTCGTCTGGCCGCCACCTTGGGATCCTGCTGACGCAGAGAGCCGGCGGCACCGTTGCGGGGATTGGCCAGCAGATTCTCGCCATTCAGCTCTCTCTGCTCGTTTATGGCCCGAAACACGGATTTGGGCATAAACACCTCACCCCGAACAATGAGCCGCTCCGGCGCCCCCTCAAGGCGCATGGGAATGGAACGGATGGTACGCAGATTCTCTGTCACGTCCTCACCGGTCTGGCCATCCCCCCGAGTTGCGCCCCGGACAAAAACACCGTTTTCGTATTCCAGCGCAATGGACAATCCGTCCACCTTTGGCTCCACGATAAAGGCCGCATCCTCTGTTCCCGCGGCGATTCGGTCAATAAACTCCAGCATCTCCGCATCGGAGAACACGTCCTGAAGGGACTCCAGCGGCACAGGATGGTGCACCGGGGCAAAAGAGGTCAACGCCTCGCCGCCCACACGCTGAGTGGGGGAATCCGGGGTAACGGTCTCCGGGTGCTTTGCCTCCAGCTGCTCCAGTTCCCGCAGGGCCATATCATAGTCATAGTCGGAAACCGTAGGGGCATCCAGCACATAATACTGGTGGCTCCACTCGTTGAGCTGACTGCGCAGGTCGCTGATGCGCTGCAATTCATCCATAGCTGTACCTCATTTCTCTTTCGCCGCATGGTGGTATTTGGCCTCATAGGCCTCTTCAAGGGAATCGAACTGACTGAAATTGCTGTAACTCTCCGGCACCTGCCCCAACAGGACAGTTTCCGCCAGTACCATCTTCGTCTCGTCCGTATAGGTGCAGACTCCGCCGGGCAGAAGCAGGCTCAGCTCTGCGGTGACGGTCAGCACCACCCGGTGGCGGGTCTGATTGATCCCCTGCGCAGTGAATTCATTGTCAAATCCGGCGGAGATATTGCCCACGGTCATGACCTGAGCCGAGACCGACGGGCCGCGGCCTGAGAACAGGACGCCGGGCAGAAGGCTTCCCAACGGTACGCTGACCCGCTCCGCGATCAGGCTGTTGTCAAATTCCTGCGCCACATCGGTTGTGATCGTGTTCTGCAGCAGTGGCCTACTCGCCATATCGGTCTGTAAAGCCGCGATCCGGCCCGAGGCGTCGTAGCGAATGGTGCAGATGGTGTCATAGGAGATCCCCTCCTCGGCCAGCACATCGTTCACCACATCGCAGATCTGCCCGGAGATCTGGTTTGACAGATGGTCGCTCACCACTGTGATAAGCGCGGGCCGGAACCGGGTATTCAATATCCAGATCACCGCACCGCCTAACAGAAGCCCAGCACAGACGCTGGCCAGCAGCTGTGCGCGTGCCGATACACGTCCCGGCATTTTGGGGCGTCTTTTTCGTCGTCTCATAAGCGCCACTCCCCCATACATTCTATGCAGGGGCGGCGCATCGGTTACTTCAGCAGTTCTTCCGCCGCCAGCAGAATACCGGTCTTACCGGACTCATAGGTCAGGCCGCCCTGCAGGTAGACCGTATACGGAGGCCGCATGGGCGCGTCGGCAGACAGCTCAATGGATGCGCCCTGAATGAATGCGCCGGCGGCCATGATGACCTGATCGTCATAGCCGGGCATGGCCCAGGGCTCCGGAGTGACATAGGAGTCCACGGGAGAGCCGCTCTGGATGCCCCGGCAGAACTTGCAGACCGCCTCGGGTGTATTCAGCGAGATCATCTGAATGATGTCATGGCGGACTTGATCGCTTTTCGGCTCCGTCTCATAGCCCAGAATCTCCATGAGCTTTGCGGCAAATACGGCGGTTTTGACC
>USIZ01000101.1 GCA_900554855.1 uncultured Eubacteriales bacterium
TCTTTCGATCTGGTCTGATCGTCGGGAGCCTCAACGGAGTCGACCATGTACAGGGAACCGGCCCAGTCGGTCTGATCCATGACGACCTTCTCAACGCCGTCCAGACCCAGAACGCGGTCATAGGAGTACTTGACGTCGGCGGCAGTCAGCGCGCGTCCGCCGTAGATGTCGTACTTGGCATCAATGCCCACAGCGGTCTTATCGGCGAAGTTGACGCCCTGACGCAGCTTGACGGTCATGGTGGTGAAGTCGTCGGAGACCTCCCAGGACTCGGCCAGGCTGCCCTTCAGCTGGTCAACGGACAGGGTCTCACAGAGGGAGGTGTCGGTCTTGTCCACATCCACAGCCCACAGGGAGTTGCAGTACAGGTCGATGAAGTTGCGGTTGTCGTTGGCGGAGGCGTCGTACTCGTTGTAGTACTCAGACCAGTAGGTGGTGAAGGTGCCGCCGTAGACGGGATCGCCGTCATCGGCAGGGGCAGCGGTGCCGGATGCCGCGGGAGCGGCGCTGCCGCTGCCTGCGGGGGCTGCACTCTGGCTTCCGCCGCCGCAGGAGGCGAGTGCCAGTGCCATGGCCATGGCCAGCACCAGCGCGGTCCAACGCTTCATAGCTTTCATTTTTGATCTCCTCACTTTTCTTTTTTCCTTTTCTATTCACGGGCGTTTCCCGTAAGCAGACTTAAATAGGTCAGTCCTCATCAAGGTCCTGAGGCTGATCGTAAGAGGCGCGCTGGCGTTCCAGCAGCCAGTCCTTCATTTCCTCAAAGGAGCCGAGGGTGAAGCCGTCCTTGGCAAAGGTCATGGCCGGCGCGGCGGAACCGAAGTCGAGCACATACATGTGCTCTGTCTCATATTCCCGGCGGATGCGGCGATAGGGGAGAACAGAAGGGGCGCCGCCGCCGGAGAACGATTCCAGATGATCGTCAAAAAAACGAATGGTCTTGTCCCAGTGGTCCGCGCCATGACGGCGCTTCAGCTTGCCGAAATCCCGGTAGGCCATAATAACATGGGAAAAGAGGGCGAGCACCGCGATGAGAAGAGCCAGCGCTACAACGATCCAGCGGTGAATGATGAGGCCGTACACCGCACATACCATGGCCAGCACGGAGAAGATGCGGCCCTTCCAGCGCTTGCCCATGGCGGCAGCGGATTCCAGATAGAGCGCCTGGTCCATGGTTGTGACATTGACCAGGCGGGGGTTCTGTTCCTGCACTGCGGAGGCTTCCTCTGCACTGGTTGTTAACAGTTCATCCATATTTGAACACCAATCCAACGCAAAATGCACAATAAAGTGTGCTGCTTTGATAGGGCATATTGTAGCATATGCCGAAACAGGTAGAAACGTCTTTCCTTGCAGACCAAACGTCCTTTTTTTGCGCAAAAAAACGTCCTGCTCTTTCGGCAGGACGTTTCATGTGTGGCAGATTCAGTTTTTCGCGCGAAAACTTTTGGGTGAGATGCCGTACAATTCCCGGAATCGGCGATAGAAGAAGCTGGTGTTTTCGTACCCTACGGTCTGCGCAATGTCGGCGATGGGCAGGTCAGTCTGTTCCAGCAGGCGCTTGGCCCGTTCAAAGCGCTGCTGCAGCAGCAGGTCTTTGAAGTTGTAGCCGAACAGCTCTTTGATCTGGCGGCTCAGGCTGGATTCGGACATATGCACCAGCATGGAAAGCTCCAGCAGGCTGGCGGTCTTGTATTCCCGGGCGATATAGTCGCAGATGGTCTGGCGCAGGATCTCTGTGTAGGTGGAAGGGGAATCTTCGGTCAGAGCGGTCATGTTTTTGGAGAGCGACAGGAACAGGGCGCAGGTCAGGGTGCCGGTCAGCTCCGGGTCGGGGGCGGAGCCGGTGGCGATGTTGCTGTCGTCCAGAAAGGGAAAAGAACCAAAGGCCAGTGTTTCGGCCAGGTTAAATACCGCAATATCCTCCAGATCGGTGAAGTGCAGGTAATTGTTCCAGCTCACATCTCTGCGCAGCATATCGAGCATAAACTCCGACAGGGCGGATTTCGGGTTCAGCTTTCCGCACAGCTCTTCCAGAAACTGCGGCTTGATGACAAAACAGACCGCAATGTCGTGCTCCCCCAGCGCGTCCCATGAGATCTCCGTGTGCAGATTGGGCAGAAAGAAATCTCCGGCTTTTAATTCAACGGCCTGGCCGCCTACCCTCACGTGGATACCGCCGGTGATGACGTAGATCATCTCAATGTAGTCGCTGCGCCGGGGCAGGGAGGGGAAGTAGCGCATCAGCCGGGTGACAGATACGTTGTAATTTAACTTGCGTTCGATGCGTTTATCCAGAATACCACAGGCGGTGCGCTCGGCGAAGCGGAGCCGCTCCTCGGGATCGGTGCGCAGAGTGTGCTCCATTGCGGTCTCGGTACGCAGGATTGAGAGCAGTCTCGCGTCAAATGCACGCATGATCAGTCTCTCCCTTCCTCTGTTCTGCTCGATTTATAGTTCAACTATAATTAGGTTTGACTGATATGTCAATAATGATTCTGTTATGTGCTGCAAATTTGGACACAGTTACCCGCAGAAACCGTCCTTGCTCCTTTGCTCGGGAAACTGCTACTATGCTGAATGCGAAGAAATGAGAGAAAGAGGGGCAATGCTATGGCATATAAGATCGGACCGGACTGCTCTACCTGTCATTCCTGCTTTTGGGAATGCCCGGTGCATGCCATTCAATTTGTTGGCAATGAGTATGCGATAGACCCGGAAAAATGCATTTCATGCGGGAAATGTGCAAAGGTTTGTCCAACCAATCGGATCTATGACCCACAGAAAAGGGAAATCCCGGTGCTTCATGCGCGGCGGGAACTGTCCGCGGACGCAGTGGTGCTGGGGGCCGGAGGCTCCGGTCTGGTGGCAGCAGTGCGCTTTGCAGAGCTTACGGGGAAAAAGGTCATCGTACTGGAAAAGGCAAAGCAGGTGGGCGGCAGCACCAATCTGGGCCACGCTTTTGTGTGCCGCTATACGAAGTTCCATGCGGCGGCCGGAATGCCGGATGAACGGGAGCAGGCCATTGATGCCATCTGCGCTGACGCACAGCCCGGCTATTCCCGCGCACTGCTCAGCCGCGCTATGTACGGCTTGGATGATATGTTCAACTGGCTGTGCACGTTCGGCGGCTGTGAGGAAGAATTCAAGCTGGTCGACCGGCGCGGCCTGCCCCAGATGGGGCCGTTTCCCCATATGCCCGGTCTGATCGGACCCCGGAAGCGGACCAAAAATCTGAAGTCCACCGATGAGTCCATGGGTCCCGGCTGGGCCGGCACCTTTGTGGTGGAAAAAATGATGGAACAGACCGAGCGTCTGGGCATTCAGGTGCTCACACAGCATCAGGCCCGTCATCTGCTGGTGGACAATGCCGGAACATTCCACGGCGTAGTCGCTTCGGATCCCGGCGGGGAGACCATCGTCCACGCAGACGTCTGCCTGATCGCAACCGGTGGTTTTTCACGCAATCGTGCCCTGATGCAGAAGGTGCGGCCTACCTTCTATGAGGAGTATGCCGTCCACTCCTTTGCTGCGGCCAGCAATACCGGCGATGCAGTGGGACTTGTGCAGGAGCTGGGGGCAAAGCTGGATTTCAAAACAGTAAAGGTGCCCATGTTCAGCCCGACGCACCACCCCTATACACTGAGCATGGTGTGGCTGTGTAACGACCCTGGCATGGTTATGGTAAACCGAGACGGGCGGCGCTTTATGAATGAGGCGGCCCCGCCCGGACAGACCGGTGCGCTGGAGGGACAGAGCGGCCACATCGGCTATGCCATCTTTGACGCACCTGGTGCAGAGCGTATGGGTGCGGCGCTGGTGGAGCGCACCGCCCATGCGGATAATGCGGCGGATATGGTGCATTGGAAGGATGATCTGGAGTACGAGTGTACGTTGGATCAGGCGGGTAAAAAAGCGGACACGCTGGAGAAGCTGGCCGAATGCATCCATATGGATCCGGCGGTGCTGCGGGAAACTGTGGATGCCTACAATGAGGGATGTGCGTGCGGTGAGGATGCCATGGGCAAACCGGCGCAGTTCCTGCATCCGGTCAAGGAAGGCCCCTTCTATGCGCTGTTCCAGGGCCGGTTTAATGAAGGGGCAGTCGGTATAATTGCAAATGATGACCACCTGCGGCTCTTGCATGAGAATGGCACGCCATTTGAGGGGGTCTATCTGGCCGGCGACTGCTGCACCGGCGTGCTCAAACACGACGACGAGCGCTCAAAGTTTGGCGAGATGCCCTGGGCTATGGCCTCGGGCTGGCTGAGTGCCGGCGAAATGGCCGACTATCTGAGCTGAATCAATAGAAAGGCGAAAGTCCCACGCATCGCGCGGGACTTTTTGCATGTGATAGATTGACAAGTAAAAACCCTATTCAGAAAAAAGAGAAGGAGCAGGACGCCAAACGTCCTGCTCCCAGTATATGTGAAGTATTATTTCTTTGCATATTCGGCGGCTTCTGTGCCGGCAATGTAGCCTTCGTTATATGCCATGGTCAACGAAGAGAATACGCCTTCAAGGTAGTCTACGCCAATGTCGCCGGATACCATGATGCCGCGGGTGGTGTCGCCGGCGGCATACAGGCCGGGGATCGGCTTGCCCTGTTTGAGGACGGAGGCGTTCTTGTCAATGGTCATGCCGCCGATGCTGTTCTCGTGGAACATCTTCATCTTGATCGCATAGAAGGGAGCTTTTTCGATCTTCATTGGAGGATGCTTGGGCTTCATGAATTCGGGGAAGTCAGGCGGGAACACCAGCGGTTCGCTTGTAGAGGCATTGTAGGCGGCCACTTCCTGAACCAGCAGCTCGGCTGGGATCTCCAGCTTGGCGGCCAGCGCTTCCAGTGTGTCAGCAGAGACAATGGCGCGGTCCAGCTCCTCTTCAGCGAAGACCGCCCTCCAGTTTGCCTGGAACTTCGGCAGATCCATTCCCTTGGACTGAGGGGGCTCCTGCATGGCCTCGGCAATAGCGGTCTCGCAGATCGCATCATCCACGATCTTCCAGCCGTGCCACTTGGGGTCTTTGGTCAGCACACTGACCTCTACACCCATGTGAGCGTGGATCAAATTGCCCTGGCTGCCGATCTCAAAACCGTCGTGGTTCTGGTAGACCGCCATAGAGGCGCAGGGATAGGGGTGGCGCATTGGACCAAACATATTGACTCTGCGATTTACATAATCAATATCTGCGCCCAGCGCATCGCACATGGCAATGCCGTCTCCGGTGGCGCCGGCACCGGTAAAGATATGGATGGGTTCCTTGCCTGTGTTGTCATAGAACATGGGCTGGAATTTATCCATCATTTCCTTGTTGCGGGAGAAGGCGCCGGAGGCCACGACCACAGCCTTGCAGCGGATCTCCACCTCACCGCCTTCATCCTGCGCCAACACACCGCAGATCTTTCCGTCGGCATCGGTCAGCAGCTTTTTACCGGAGGTCTTGAGCAGCAGTTCGCCGCCGTTTTTCAAAAACTCTGCGGACATATGCTCGGCCATGTAGGAGCCGATCTCGCCCGGGCCGATCATGCGGTCAATGCGTTTCGGGGCATCGTACCAGGCGTCCCGGGCCTCAAAGATGGTCACTGCCGGACCGGGGCCCATGTGGCCCTGCTTGACTTCGTAATCCTTGAGCATATCGTGCTCGTCGATCAGCCAGTCGGCAAACTGCTCATTGGCCTCAAACATGCGCGCCAGCA
>USIZ01000102.1 GCA_900554855.1 uncultured Eubacteriales bacterium
GAGCATTGATCTGGCCATCATGCCGCTGGGCATTGAGACCCCGGCGCGATTTCACGCGCAGGTGCTGACCGACGACGTGACCTATGCCTTTTTCTCAGCCCGCTTTCCCAATGCAGAGCAGATCCATGAACTGATGGATCTGAAGGATGCCGTGATGTTTGCCGGACCGGAGTACAACGGCCTGTGGCAGTATCTGCACAACTATTTTCAGCACAGGGGTGTCAAGGCCAATCTGAACTATGATCCCGGGATGTCGATATTTACCGAGCGGATGATCATTGAATCCGGCGAGGGCATCGGATTTGGCGGGAAGTACTCTCTGCTCTACCGCAACCCGGATCTGCGCCGGCTTCCATTGGAAATGACCGGTGCATTGGGGGCGGTCTGGTGCGGAGACAACAGCAACCCTGTGATCCGCCCCTATATCAGGGGTCTGCTGGCACAATTTTGACCTACGGTTCTATATAGCCGGGCATTTACAAGGCTAGCCTTGTAAATGCCCGGCTAAACTTTGTTTCTCTTTTCGCGTGTAGTATGATATAACAAATTCAGAGAGAAAAACCCGGAATAAATTGTGAAAAATATGGAGGGAAAGAGTATGAGTGTTCCGACCAATGCAAAAGCGGGCAAGAAAAATGCCAGCAGTAAATTCAGCGCCAGAGGGTGGCTGATCGTCTTTTTGGGCATGGCCATGTGGTTTTTTGCCGCGGCCATGAATGTGGAGGGTGCAAACCTCATCATTCCGGCGTTCTCCGCCAGCTACGCCGTGCCGGCCGCCGCACTGTATGGCATTGCAACGGTAGCCAATCTGATCACCATTCCCGGTGTGGCCGCCTGTGGTGCGCTCCAGTCCAAGATCGGCCCGCGGAAGATCATTCTGCTGTGCTGGGCGGTGGCTGCCTGCGGCATGGGTGTGCTGGCGATGGCTCATAATCTGGCCATCTACTGCATCGGCCGTGTGCTGATGGGCGTGGGTGCCAACTGCGCCACCTATATCGGCCTGAACGGTATCATTACCAACTGGTTTCCCCGCAAGAAGGACCTGGTGCTGGGCTATGTGACCATGGGCTCCAATCTGTCCACGGCGCTGTGCCTGTACATCATTGGCTTCCTGCTGGCGCGGGTCAGCCTGACCGGTACCTTCCTCGTCTGGGGCGTCATCTACCTGGTGCTTGGCGTGCTGTCTTTTGTCCTGCTGAGAGACAATCCGGAGGAGCTGGGTGAGTTCCCGGACAACGACCGCAGCCTCACACAGGAGCAGGTGCAGGAACAGTTCCGGCAGGGTGAGGAATACCGCAAAAATGGCGGCCTGACCACCGGGGACATCCTGAAGAAGCGCCAGAGCTGGCAGATCGCCTTCGGTTACGGCATTATCCTGCTCATCACCGTGGGTATCCTGTCCACGCTGGTCAGCACCCTTATCATCAAGGGCCTGCCGGAGATGAATGCCATCAGCATTATGACCATTGCCGCCGTGCTGGGCATCCCGTTCAGCTATCTCTGGGGATATCTGGGCGTCAAGTTCAGCACGAAAAAAGCCACTATGCTGCTCTATGCCGTTATCTTTGTCATGATCGCCTTCATGCTGATCCCCGGCACCTGGACGGCCTATGTCACCGCGGTTCTGCTAGGCTGCTTCATCGGTGCCGGCAATAACCTGACCCCGGCCATCATCGCCACGGTCTTTGGCCGTTACGACTTCTCCAAGGCGCTGGCCGTCATCATGCCGATCTGGAACATTGTGGTCGCCTTTGCCACAACGGTCGTCGGTGTGCCCCAGTCGCTGACAGGCAGCTATGTGGCCGCCTACATCGTGCTGGCTGTGGTCGCCGTCATCGGCTTTATTCTGGTGGCCACGCTGGATGACCGCTGCATCGGCAGAGAGGATGCCTGATCTTATCCATAGGAGGATTGTTTTTATGAAACGACGGAAGGAACCCCTGAATATGTCCACATCCGGTTTTCTGGATGAGGCACATGATTACTTTGATCCGGACATCATGCGCCGGTACCGGGAGGCGCTGGCGGAGAGCGACCTGGAGGGCGGCCGCCTGCCTGACGAGATCACCGTGGAGTGGGTCGAACTGGGCGGCGTGCGCACGGCGAAGCTGAATTACGCCGACGCGCCGCAGGATAAGCTGGTGGTGCACATCCATGGCGGAGGCTGGTGCGGAGGCGTGCCCTGCACCGGATTGCAGGGAATGATTGCAGTTCAGCAGATGATAGGGTATAATATGGTGTCGCTTGACTACGGCCTTGCCCCGGAGCACCCCTTCCCGGACGGTGTTATGGACTGCGTAGCGGCCTATCAGGCACTGCTGGAGCAGGGATATCAGCCAGAAAACATCGCGCTTATCGGCGAGTCCGCCGGCGGCTATTACTGCCTGGTGCTGGCCCAGTATCTGAGAGACCATGGTCTGCCCCTGCCTGCGGGCCTGTGCCTGGTATCTCCCGGTGCGGATATGAAGATGCCGGAGGACGTGCAGAAGGCACTGGACGCGGATCCCGCAAATCCGTTTCTGCTCCAGAATATCGCCTTTTCCACCATGTATACCAACGGCCACAAGCGGGACGAGCCCTATATGTCCCCCAATGAGGGCAGTTATCAGGGGCTGCCCCCCATGTTCATCCAGACGGGCAGCTGCGACTTCTGCCTTGAGGCCAGCCTGAAATGTGCCCGGAAGGCGTCGGCTGAGGGTGTGGATGTGGCGCTGC
This sequence comes from uncultured Eubacteriales bacterium, assembly GCA_900554855.1. GTDB lineage: Bacteria > Bacillota > Clostridia > Oscillospirales > Oscillospiraceae > UMGS1766. Next base: position 2,716 of record USIZ01000102.1, read on the forward strand.
ACAGCTGGGAGTTTATGCCCCATGTGTTCTTTCTGCTCCATGGTATTCCCGAAGCGGAAGCGGGGCAGCGGGAATTGGCAGTATTTCTGAAAAAAGTGCTGGAATAAAGGGATGTTCCGGCTACGGGCCGCCGCACTGATCTGCGGCGGCCCGCGTTTTGCGTTTTGAAAAGGAGAGATGTGGTATGCCGATCGGGGTGATCGTCAATGCACTGTCCGTCGCAGTGGGCGGTGCGCTGGGAAGTCTGCTGAAGGGCAGGCTTACCGAGTCATTTCAGCAAAACCTGAACCTAATTTTTGGCCTGTGCTCTATTGGCATGGGTGTCAGCGCCACAACCCAGATGGAAAATATGCCGGCGGTCGTGTTTGCCCTGATCCTGGGCGGCATTGTGGGTCTGCTCCTCCATCTGGGACAGAGGATCTCCGACGGCGCGGCGGCGCTCCAGCGGCGCTTCTCCCATTCGGACGGCGCGGATGCGGAGAGCACGGCCATGTTCCTGACGGTGATCGTGCTGTTCTGCGCCAGCGGCACCGGCATCTACGGGGCGCTGCTGTCCGGCTTCAGCGGAGATCACAGCGTCCTGCTGGCCAAGTCCATTCTGGATCTCTTCACTGCGGCCATCTTTGCCTGCTCCATCGGCGCGGTGGTGGCGCTGGTGGCCGTCCCGCAATGTGTCATTTTCCTTCTGCTCTTTGTCCTGGCAAATCTCATTTTTCCGCTGACCACGCCGACCATGATCGGCGACTTCAAGGCCTGCGGCGGCATGATCATGATCGCTACCGGTCTGCGCATTGCCGGGATCAAAAATTTCCCCATTGCCGACCTCATCCCGGCCATGGCCTTCGTCATGCCGTTGAGCTGGCTCTGGACAACGGTCGTTTTGCCGCTGATCTGACGCGGGATATATCCATACGGAAAATAAGAAGTCTCTCTTGACAAAACGTCAAGAGAGACTTGCTTTTTGGCAAAACCGTCCGGAGACAGAACAGGGGGGCGATCAGGTTGTACACAGCGGAAGCACGCGCCGCAGACCGTCCAGCAGGGCGTCGATCTCTTCCGGCGTGTTGTAGAAGGCGGGGGAGACCCGCAGGGCGTATTCCTGCCCCAGCGAGCGCAGCAGCGGCTGAGCGCAGTGGTGGCCGGAGCGGACGGCGATGCCCAGCTGATCCAGCAGGACGGCAACATCATAGGGGGACGCGCCGTCTGTCGTGAAGGAGAGGCAGCCGCTTCGGCGGCGGGGCTGACCCAGAACGTGGATGTGGTCCATCGTGCGCAGTCCCTGTTCCAGCCGGGATAGAAGTGCATCCTCCCACACCTGCCAGCCCTCCGGCAAGGTTCGGCGAACGTCCAGCGCGGCGGCCAGACCGACGGCTCCGGAGACGTTGGGTGTCCCGGCCTCTCCGGATTGCGGCGCAAGCGCAAAGGTGGTGCGGTCATCCAGCACCTCGTCCACCATACCGCCGCCAAACCGGACGGGAGGCAGGGGCGTGCGGGCATAGAGCGCGCCAATGCCGAAGGGGGCCCCCAGCTTGTGGCCGGAAAAAGCATAAAAATCGCAGTTCAGGGCGTTTACATCGACAGTTTCGTGACAGATACCCTGAGCGCCGTCCACGAACAGCAGTCCACCGGCTTTATGGGTCAGTTCCGCCAGCGCGGGAATATCGTTTACCGTGCCCAGCACGTTGGAACTGTGGGCGGCGGCTGCCAGCCGGACTCCGGGGGCAAGAAGCTGTTCTGCCGCGCTCAGATCCAGGTCGCCTTCCTTTGTCAGCGGCAGGATGACGAACTCCGCGCCGGTCTCCAGACAGATCTGCTGCCACGGCACGAAGTTGGAATGGTGCTCCATCCGGGTGACGGCGACCCGGTCACCGGGGCGGAGTTGAGTGCGCAGCCAGTCTGCGGTCTGGTTGACGGCATCCGTCGTGCCGGAGGTGAAGCGGATCTGCTCCGGCTGTGCGCCGAGATAGGCCGCCACAGCCGTGCGGGCGGCTTCATAGGCGGAGGTGCACTCCTCGCTGACGGCGTGAATGCCCCGGTGCACATTGGCCCGGCGCAGCTCAATGCGGCGCACCGCGTCCCATACCGGCTGGGGCATTTGGGCCGTGGCGGCATTATCCAGATAGATCAGCGGCCGACCATGTACCTGACCGGACAGCGCCGGGCAGATCTGCCGCACGGAATTGACATCAAACATCGTGTTCGCTCCTTCTTTACAGCGTGGGCAGTTCTCCCACCAGCAGGGAGACGCAGGGATTTTCCGTCTGCTTCAGCCATACGATAGACAGGGTGATGGGCGGGAACTCCGGTAGGGGGAATACCCGGATCTTATTTGAGGAGTAGATCATATGCTCCTTGTTCAGCGCAAAGATCCCCCGCCCCATCTCCAGCCAGAGCAACAGCGTCTCAAAATTCGGAGCGGGAAGCAGGTGCGGCGTAAAACCCGCCTGCGCACAGGAGTGCAGCAGCAGCGGCGTGATGCAGCATGACTCGCTGTCGGTCACGGTCAGGAAGGTCTCGTCGGCGAAGTCAGCCAGCGCAGGCTGCTCCATGCGGAGCAGCGCCGACCGCTTTGGCGTATAGGAATCGGGCATGACCAGATGGTTTTCCACCCGCACAAACTCCTGGTAGTTCAGGTCATATTGCTGCTGCACATCAAAGGTGGCGGAGACGGCAATGTCCAGCTCGTTGGCACGAAGCTTGCCCAACAGGCTGTTGAAGTTTTCGTACTGTATGGAAACATGGATGTTTTGATACTTTTCTTCAAAAGCGGCGATATGCTGGGCACAGTCGGTATTGATGTGCTGGGTGGCCAGATAGCCGATGCGCAGCGTGCCGTTCAGCCCCTGGTTTGCCAACTGCGCCTGATGGATCCAATTGGGCATCTCGTCTAGGAACGGGGTCATGCGCTGGCAGAGCAGGGCGCCGCCGGGCGTCA
>USIZ01000103.1 GCA_900554855.1 uncultured Eubacteriales bacterium
GGGAGTGGGTTGTACTCCCTCTCCGTCAGTACGCAGGCTTCGGTCAGGTTTGGCGTCAGTATATCGGCATAACGCACCAGTCTGGCCATATTTTTTGCCAGTTCCTGAGTGTAGGTAGGGTAAAGGGCTCCATAGTCGCCCATGACCGGGTCGACGAGCACGGTGGTGTCATCCCGATCAAAGCGGCGCAGAAAATGTTCCACAATGTCGATCTGGCGGACGGAACCGAGAAAACCGGTGGCAATGCCGTTGAAATGCAGATCCAGTTTGGCCCACTCGTCGGCGTAGGGTTCCATGTGCTCGGTGAAGTCAGTCATATAGAAGCTGTCAAAGCCGGTATGGTCGGAAAAGATGGCAGTGGGGAGAGGGCAGCACTGAATGCGCATGGCGGAAATGATGGGCAGAGCCACCGCTATGGAACAGCGTCCGAAGCCGCTGAAGTCGTTGATAACGGCAATTTTCTTCTGATGGTTGTGATCCATGACCAAGCCTGCTTTCCTAGATAAAAATACAATCTTACTATACACAGACGGGCTCCAAATGAAAAGCGCCAATTTACGAAAAAAGCAGCGGTTCAGCCGGACAATTTCGGTTGCGACGGAGCAGTGAAGATGCTACACTGGAGAAAAGAGGTGACTTTATGGATGAGCAACAGATAAAAACCGCGTTTTCAGAGGGAATCTCTCTGCCGGAAGGACAGTTCACGCCAATTTATTATCTCAGCCGGGTGGATGAGCCGGAGTTTGGCTGTGAAGGTCGGCCGGAACAGGGGAAAATCTTTGGCCTGGCCTATGGCTATGACAAAAATGGGCCGCACCAGTGGGAAATTGAAGAGACCGCTCTCTGGGGGGCGGGCCTGGATGACAATATGTGGGTCGGCAGGCTGAACGGCAGCTATGCCACCCTGCGCCCCTCTTCCGGGAGAGTTGAGCTGCTGCCAGCGGATCGATTTGGCGCCGCATTCGGTATATCGGAAAGCTGAACAATGTTGCGGAAACACATGAAATCTGATACAATATCCGTGAAAAGAGAGGAGGGGTGAGCCGTGGCAAAACGGGAAAAGCTCCGGCAATTTTTGCCGGTGAACAAGCAGGAGATGCTGGATCGGGATTGGTACTGGTATGACATCCTGTTTATCACAGCGGACGCTTATGTGGATCACCCCACCTTTGGTGCGGCGGTGATCTCCCGGGTGCTGGAGGACGCGGGATTCCGGGTGTGTATGCTGGCTCAGCCCAACTGGCGGACGATCGAGGATCTGATTCAGTTTGGTAAGCCAAAGCTGGGGGTATTTATCTCCGGTGGTAATCTGGACTCCATGGTGGCCCACTATACATCAGCGAAAAAACGGCGCAGTGAGGATCTTTACTCCCCGGGACGAAAGACCGGGTTGCGGCCGGATCGGGCGACCATCGTCTATGCCAATAAGGTCCGGGAGGCCTTTGGCGATATTCCTATTGTCATCGGCGGGTTGGAAGCGTCCCTGCGCCGGTTCGCCCACTATGACTACTGGGAGGACAAGGTGCGCCGCAGTGTCTTGTTTGACGCGCAGGCGGATCTGCTGGTTTACGGCATGGGCGAGCGTGCCACGCTGGAGATCGCCCGGCGGCTCAAAAAGGGCATTCCCGTCGGCGAGATCCGGGACATAAAGGGAAGCGCCTTTGCGGCGCGGGAAGAAGCCGAGTGCGCCTACCCCTTTATAGAGGTGGATTCCTTTGAGACTGTGCGGGAGGACAAGCGGGCCTATGCTCAGGCCAACAAAGTGGAGTACGACGAGCATGACCCGATCCGGGGCAGGGCGATCCTGCAACGCCACGAAAACCGCATTCTGGTGGTCAATCCCCCGGCCATGCCGCTGACCACTCCGGAGTTGGACCATGTGGCGGAACTGCCCTATATGCGTCTGCCTCACCCGATGTACGACAGCTTGGGCGGCGTGCCCGCAATCGAGGAGGTGCGCTTCTCCGTTACCCATAACCGGGGCTGCGCGGGCGCCTGCTCTTTCTGCGCCATTGCGTTTCATCAGGGGCGCATGATCTCCTGCCGCAGTGAGGAGAGCATCGTCCGGGAAGTGGAGATGCTGACCAAGCTGCCGGATTTCAAGGGATATATCCACGATGTGGGCGGCCCCACAGCAAACTTCCGCCACCCGACCTGCCAGAAGCAGCTCAAGTGCGGGATGTGCAAGGGGCGAAACTGCCTTGCGCCCCAGCCCTGTCCCAATCTGGACGCGGATCACTCGTCCTATCTCCACCTGCTGCGCCGTCTGCGCGGCATTCCGGGGATCAAAAAGGTATTTGTCCGCTCGGGCATTCGGTTTGACTATATGCTGGAGGACAAAAATGACGAGTTCTTCCGGGAGCTGGTGAAGTATCACATCAGCGGCCAGCTCAAGGTGGCTCCGGAGCACTGCATCGACTCCGTGCTGGACTATATGGGCAAGCCCCATATTGAGGTCTATGAGCAGTTCCAGAAAAAATACAGCCAGCTCAACGACAGGATGGGCAAAGAGCAGTTCCTCGTCCCCTACCTGATGTCCTCTCACCCCGGCTCCACGCTGGAGGATGCAGTGGCGTTGGCGGAATATCTGAATCAGATGCACCGCCAGCCGGAGCAGGTGCAGGATTTTTACCCGGTTCCGGGTACGCTGTCCACCTGTATGTACTACACCGGCATTGACCCGCGGACGATGCAGCCGGTCTATGTGGCCCGTTCGCCCCATGATAAGGCGCTCCAGCGGGCGCTGCTCCAGTGGAAGCGGCCGGAAAAGCACGCACTGGTGATGGAAGCACTGAAAAAGGCCGGGCGCACCGACCTGATCGGCTACACGCCCAACTGCCTGATCCGACCTAAGGCCGGCCCGGCTCCGTGGGAGCTGGAGCGGCAGGAGAAGCGCCAGGCCAGGGAGCGCGCGGAGCAGCGCCGCGCCGGCGGAAGATCGTCAACCGGAAAACGGGATCGCCGGGACGGGGGACAGAATAAAAATGGTAAGAACGGCGGCCATTCCGCCGCCGGGAAACGGGACGGCTCCAGCGGCCGCCCCGGCAGAGAACGAAAGGAGCACAGCCGTCCGCCCAAACGCGGACACCGGTAAGAAAGGAGCAAGGTATGAAAATGCTGCTGACGCTGGTACCTGCCATTCTGATCATGGCTTATGCCGCCAAGTTCCTGCACTACTGGTTGGATGCCAGAAGGTAAACGATTTGCTGTTACAAGGAGGAGAGTCCGATGGTCAAACGGGAGGCGGAGCTCACCCGCCAGTTCAATGAGCACATGAAGGGCGGCACCGGTACGGTGGAAGTCATCCGGGTGCTGGATGCCGGGGAGTATGAGAGCCCGCTCAAGCTGATCGCCAAACTGGTGCTGCGTCCCGGCAGCTCGCTGGGCTATCACACCCATGAGGGCGAGGAGGAGATCATCCATGTGCTGAGCGGTACTGCCGCCTACAAGGATGACGGCACAGAGACCACGCTCTATGCCGGGGATTCCTGCATCTGTCTCAGCGGCCACGGGCACAGCATTGCCTGTGCCGGCGAGGAGCCGTTGACGGTCTATGCGGTGATCAATAAAGTTTAAATTTTGCGGAATGCGCGCCGGAATTTTCGGCGCGCATTGTTTTTTCTGCCCCTGCGTGCTAGAATGAAGACAAAAGAGGTGTTTTTATGTCTGATTCCGAAGAACTGGTGGTGCTGGGTACCGGCAACGCCACGGTGAAAAACTGCTACAATACCTGCTTTGCCCTTCGGTGCGGTGAGCGGGTCTTTCTGGTGGACACCGGAGGCGGAAACGGCATTCTGCACCAGCTGGATCGGGCGGGCATCCCGCTCTCAGCGATTCACGATATTTTCCTGACCCACAAGCATACCGACCACCTGCTGGGTGCGGTCTGGCTCATCCGTATGATCGCCCAGCAGCACCAAAGAGGCGGCTATTCCGGCGTGTGCCGGATCTATGCCCATCGGGAGCTCTGCGAACTGGTGGAGACGCTGGCAAAGCTGCTGCTCCAGCCGGAGCAGGCCGGTGCGCTGGGAGATTTTATTCTGCTGGAGCCGGTGGAGGACTGCGAAGAGCGGGAGATCGCCGGATGGGGTGTGCGCTTTTTTGACATCCACTCCACCAAGGCCAGACAGTTTGGGTTTCGGCTCACCCTGCACGATGAGCAGGTGCTGACCTGTATGGGGGACGAGCCGTTCAACGAGCTGAATCTGGCAGACGTGTCCGGCAGCGATTGGCTGCTCAGCGAGGCTTTCTGCCTCTACGGAGAAGCGGACAAATTTAAGCCCTATGAAAAGCATCACAGCACGGTGCGGGAGGCCTGCGAACTGGCCCAGCGGCTGAAGGTGCGCCATCTGGTGCTCTGGCACACGGAGGAGACTCATCTGGCCCGGCGGCGGGAGCTTTATACTGCCGAGGGTCGGCAGTATTTCAGCGGAGACCTGCACGTCCCGGACGATCTGGACGTGATCCAACTGAACTGAAGGAGGAGCGAGCATGAAGATCTGCATTTATGGCGCGGCACTGGACGAGATCCCGGAAAACTACCGAACGGGTGCGGAGAACTTTGGACGGGCACTGGCAAAGCGGGGCCACAGCCTGCTCTTTGGCGGTGGCAAACACGGTTGCATGGGCGCGGTGGCCCGGGGCGTGGCCGCTGAGGGCGGCGAGGTGTCTGCCATCACGCCGGATTTTCTGAATCAGGGGGACGATCTGTTCCAGCCCTGCCATCGGGTGGTGCGCACTCGGGATCTGGCCGAGCGCAAACGGCTTTTCTCCGTGCTGGGCGACGCCTTTGTCGTTTTGCCCGGCGGCATCGGCACCATGGATGAGTATTATGAGATGTATGAGCTGGCCTCCTTTGGCAAACTGAAAAAGCCTCTGGTGCTCTTCAATATGGATCATTACTACGATCTCATTGAGCAGATGAACCAGCGCTTTGTGGATGAGGGCTTCCTGCCACCGGAGCGGGCCGCCGTCAGCCGCACCTGCTCCACGGCGGAGGAAGTGCTGGATGCCGTTGAGGCGTGGTACGCGCAGGGCTGAGCCGCCGAATGCCTGAAATTTCGTGATATTTTCACTTGGACAAATATCTGAAAAGGTGATATACTATACATATGTGAGAAGAGAACGCCCGACGGCCTGCCGCGGGCGATTCTCTCGCTGAACTGTCAACATAATGTGAAAGATACGGTACATGCAATGGGTATCAATTTCGGTTTTGCACTTTGTTTACAGGCTTATCCACACGGAATGTGGATAAAATATCCGCGAATCAGCGCATAATGTGCTGCAACTAAATCGAACCACAGAAGAAAGGGGAGAACCAGCAGTGTTCCAGATTGGAGAATCCGTCGTCTACGGAACCACCGGCGTGTGCACCATTTCTGCCATCGGCCCGCTGAGTATGCACGGGGTGGACAGAAAGCAGCAGTATTATACCCTCCAGCCGATCCATCAGGAGGGGGCGGTCTATATCCCGGCGGACGGCGAGAAGCTTAAAACCATGCGCTACCCGCTGACCAAGCAGCAGGCAGAGGAGCTGCTGGCGCGCATCCCTGACATTGCCGCCTGCGAGATCCAGCACTTCAACTACAAGCAGCGTACCGATGCCTTCAGCGCGGCCCTGCATGAAAACCGCTGCGAGA
>USIZ01000104.1 GCA_900554855.1 uncultured Eubacteriales bacterium
ACGGAAAATGCAACTGCCACAATCGTCGCAAAGGCCACGATCAGCTTATCCAAAGTTTTGCTGGGCACATGAGCCTCCAGCCACTGCTCGAACTTAGAGGGTTCACTGTGCTCATCCTCGTCCGGGTAGAAATCAGCGGAATACATGAGCGCCTTGACGCCCTCCACCATGGTACCCAGAAAGGCAAATGCACCCCGGATAAACGGAATACCGAGAATCGGGTAATGCTCCTTCGTGAGTCTCAGTTCTTCGGTTTTGACCACCAGTTCGCCGTTCTGATCCCGGACAACAATGGACTGCTTGTCCGGGCCGCGCATATAGATGCCCTCGATCAGCGCCTGACCGCCGATCGAGGTGCGAAAACCACCGGAGGATTGGTTGTTCTGCTTTTGTTCAGACATAGCTTACTTCCTTACTAAGATAGTTTATCAAACATTCGTTCTATTTTCAAGAGGAAATTATGCACTCTTTGTCTCGTCCGGCGTAGTTGGCGCAGGAGTCGGCGTTGCGCTGGTCATGGGCAGCAGAATGGTGACCACACAGCCGTGGCCGTCCTTTGCATTATCAATGTCCAGCCGACCGCCGTGGCGCTGAATGATCTCGTCGCAGACGGCCAGACCGATGCCATTGCCCCGCGCCTTGGAGGAACCCTTGTAGAACTTCTCCTTGACATGGGGCAGCTCCTCCTCAGGGATGCCGGAACCGTAGTCCCGGATCACGATGGCCGCATACCCCTCTTCCTCTCCGATGGTGGTATCGATCCGCTTGCCGGAGCCGCCGTGCTTGGCCGCATTGTCCAACAGGTTAGAGAACACCTGCCGCAGCCGCTCCGGGTCGCCGGGCAGCGGCGGGAACTCCCGCTCCGGGTCGGTATAATTGAGCTCAATGCCCTCCTTTTTGAAAAACTCACGATAGGTATACACTGCGTCCTCAAACTCCGCCTGAATGTCGATCATCTCAATATTCAGATTGAAGCGGCCGTCCTCGATGCGGCTGAATTCCAACAGCTCTTCCACCATCTTGGTCAGGCGGCGGGACTCGCTGACAATGATATTCAGGCCCTTTTTGAAGTCCTGGGCATTGTCCAGCTTGCCGGAGATCAGCGTCTCGCCCCAGCCGTTGATAGCAGTGAGCGGCGTGCGCAGCTCATGGGAGACAGAGGAAATGAATTCCGATTTCATCTGCTCGTTCTGGCTGATCCGGGTGGACATATCGTTGATGGCGTCAATCAGGTCGCCGATCTCGTCGTCGTGCTCCTTTTCCAGCTGGATGCCGTAGTAACCAGAAGCAATGCGTTTGGCGGTATCCGTAATGCTGCCAAGCGGAGCGATGATGGAGCGGACAAAGTACATATTGACCAGATAGGTCAGTGCCATGACAAAGCTCGCCGCCGCAAGGCAGATCACCACGACCAGAATGATCTGGCGGTCCATCAAGCTCAGCGACGTCACCATGCGCAGCACGCCCTTGATCTCACCATTGTTGGTAATCGGGGCGGACACCGCCATGATCCGCTGGCCGGTAGCCGGGTCGGAACCGGTCCACGGGGATATCTTTCCCGTAGAGATCGCGTCAGTGATATCCGAAGTCTTTGGCTTACTTCCGGAGGTCAGGCCGGAAGAGGAAAGGAATACGCTGGGCTCGGCCTCCACGGTCAGAAATTGCAGCTCCAGACTCCCCTTTTCATCGAAATCCCGCACATAGTATTCCGCCATGCGCTGGTACTCCGTCTCATTGGTGACATAGCTGGTGAAGAAGTCGCAGACGGTCTGCACTTTTGTCTCCAGTCCGGCGAGCATGGAGTTGAAATAGTAGTTGCTCAAAACGACGGAGAGCAGGATCACAATGGCAACCAGGATGCCGCTGACAGTCAGGAAGCTGTTGCGCAGCCAACGGTTTCGGATGCCGCGTCCGTGGTGGAGCCGGAGTTTTTTCTTTGCTGTTGTTACCTTTGCCACTTTTTCCATCCCGCTCACCTTCTTTCCTTCTGTCATGCGGCCGGGATCAGAAGCCCCACTTATAGCCGTAGCCCCAGACCGTCGTGATATAGGTCGGGCTGGTAGGATCGTCCTCCACCTTGATCCGCAGGCGGCGGATATTCACATCCACGATCTTGACCTCGCCATAGTAGTCCCGTCCCCAGACCGCCTCCAGAATCTCCTCCCGGGAGAGGGCCTTGCCCGGGTTGTCCATAAACAGCTTGATCACACTGTACTCCACCTGAGTCAGCTTGATGCGCACGCCGTTCTTCTCCAGGGTGCGGTTTCGGGTGTTCAGCAGGAAGGGCGGCTGGGAGATCTCACCGCTGTCTGCCGGGGCATCGCCGCCGGCACGGCGGTAGAGGGCATCCACCCGAGCCGTCAGCTCCGCCGGAGAGAAGGGCTTGGTCACATAGTCGTCCGCGCCGGTCATCAGGCCGGTCACCTTATCCATCTCCTGCGAGCGCGCAGTTAACATAATAATTCCGATTTTAGAATTATTTCCGCGAATGCGGCGGCAGACCTCGAAGCCGTCGATGCCGGGCAGCATGACATCCAACAGTGCCACCTTGACATCCGGATTGCGCTTGAGCTTCTCCAGCGCCTCTTCCCCGCTGGCCGCCTCAATGGTATCATAGCCCGCCCGCTTCAGATTGATGACCACGAAGCTGCGGATATTATCTTCATCTTCCAGAACCAGTACTTTACGCACGGGAATTCCTCCTCCATTATTGGATCAGTTTACCGACCAGTCATTCAGGATCAGCTTGAAGCGCTCCACCAGCTCCCGGCGGCTCAGGCCGCAGGACCAGCCGCTGTCCACAAACTCCGCGGAATAGGTCGCGTCCGCCGTCTGCGTGAGCAGGAAGCGCTCGCCGATCGTAGCGCGGCTGTCCCGATTGGAGCCGGTATTTTTCTGGATCGTCAGGAAGGGTTCGGGCTGCTCACCCGGACTGCCCTGATGATAAAACGTGATGCTGCGCTCCACCGTGGCGCCTACATTCGTATCGCTGCGGCTGACGAGCAAACCATTCATACAAGTGCCGTCCCAGCCGGTGAACCAGTTGTCCGGCAGGATCAGGTACCAGCCGTCGCTGGTGTTGTGATATGTGTAATTCACCGAACGTTCTGCGCCGTCCAGCGCGTACTGCACCCAATTCAGCACATAAGCTCCCTCGGAATGCTCCACATTGCCGTTGCTGCGCAGGGGAAGCGACATGGGCAGCTCTAGCACATTGTCGCTGTTGATGTCCCGGGGCTCTGCCAGCGCCAGATGCACCGTTGTGCTGTCTCCGCTCTGGGGATCCAGGGTCAGATTGGACAGCCGCTTATTGACAACGCCAAGTACATCGGTCACCACACTGGAAGTGCTCTGCGCCGCAGAGCCGTTATTCCGCAGGAAGCTGGTCACATAGAGGGCCGGGTAGCTGTTGGTCAGGTAGTGATAGCGGACGGAGTCCAGCGAGTCGGCGTTAGCGGAGAGGCTCACCGAATTGATGCCCTTCATCGTGTCCTCAGACCAATCGTAATAGGTCGCCGTGCTACCGCCCGCATCATCAGAAGAATTCATCAAAATGGAAACGATCTCCTCCTGATTGTCCTGATCCATATCTTTGACGGCGTAACGGGTGTAATTGGAGGCCGTCATCAACTCGGTCACATTGCCGTTTTCAATCGAGTAGGCGGAGAGGACATAGACCGTGCTGGAAATGCGCCAGCCCACGACCAGCTCCTTGGTGGGGGTGCCATTCAGCTGGCAGTAGACCACTGAGTTGATCATATCACCGTCGCCCGCAATGGTGCAGTACTGCGTGTAGCCGCCCTCGCCGTCCGCCTTGAAAATGCAGATCTTCAGCGGGTGCTCCTTGCCGGAGGTGTCCCGCAGAAAGGCCAGCGCCTCATCTACGCCGTCGCCGTCCAGATCCTCCAGCTGGACGGACTGGGTATGGGAGCCGGAGATCGGCGCAGCATACTCATAGCCCATATTCAGCAGGGATTCCAGACTGGACTGAAGGCTTTTATACTCCGGTGAAGGGTCGGGCAGGGCATAAAGCTCCTCCGGTGCGCGCAGTCCGCAGCCGGTCAGCGCCACTGCCAACGCCGCCGTCAGCAGCCCCAGCAGGATCCTCTTTCGCATTGCGCTCCGCCCCCTTTCGCATGCAAATGACTTCATTGGCCGCTTTACGGCTATTCTGATTTAGTATACCATATGATGGTTGAAATGGATAGACCAAAATGCCGGAAAAGAGGTGGGAATTTCTCCGCGCACAACTTTTTCTTGCCAAGCGGACAAAGTTCCTGTATAATAGTGGCTGGTCAAATATGCCGGTGTGATGGAATTGGTAGACGTAGTGGACTCAAAATCCACCGCCAGCGATGGCGTACCGGTTCGACTCCGGTCACCGGCACCAAAAGCAAGTGCTCCGAATGGAATCCGTTCGGAGCACTTGCTTTTTATAATAACAATAATAATAGCATAAACCCTTATACCTTCGCCAGCATCATCAACGTTCCGGCGACGATCAGCGCAAGACCGATGGCGGACTTTTGATACCGCACTTGGCCAGAACGGACGTCAGTCCGGCAAACAGCGCTGACCCAAACGCAAAGAGTACCCACATAACAGTCGCCTTTCTTTCCCGTTGCGTTGTTACGCGCAAACCACAAAAAATCGGTCGGTGTGTCATTCAGATTATATTTTTATTGCAGATCAATTGCAAGTAACGCAATGCTGACACCAAATGTCTGCGCCAACGTGGTGCCCTGCGCCGCAAAGTTTCTTCTCTCTTGCGGCCATAATAACAGGATCTCTTTCCGCCTGCCGGGTTTAAAGCAGCAAATTGCATCCCCGCTCCTGCGGAGATGCAATTTGTTTGTCTTATTCTGACCGAAGCGCTGTGACCGGATTGCTCCGGGCGGCGCTCTTGGATGGGATGAAGCCGCCGATCATGGTGAGAAGCGTACTCAGCAGGATCAGCACCAGCGCCGCCAGCGGCGGCAGGGCGGCGTGAATGCCCGCATCCGTCACCATGCGGATCACCGCATTGCCAGGAATCAGAATCAGCTCTGTCAGGATGATACCCAGCAGACCGGCGCACAGGCCAATGATGAAGGTCTCCGCATTGAACACCTCACTGATATTGCGCTTGGATGCACCGATGGCGCGCAGAATACCGATCTCCTTGCGGCGCTCCATGACACTGATATAGGTGATGACGCCGATCATGATGGAGGAGACGATCAGCGAGATGGCCACAAAGGCCACCAGCACATAGGAGATCATGTTCACAATATCGGTGACAGAGGACATCATGGTGCCCACCAGATCAGTGTACTGGATCATCTTGTCCTCCTGACCCGCATCCTTTCGGCTCTGGTTGTAGTCATCCAGCAGGGAGATGATCTGAGCCTTGCTCTCAAAGTCCTTGGGGTAAATGCTGATCTGGCTGGGATCCGAGAAATCCGCATAACCAAAACTGCTCAGATTGCTGGCATAGGTAGCGCTGCGGGCGGACATCAGGGAGCTCATAAGCTCCTCCAGTTCGCTCTCATCCATGTTGACCTGAATGGCATTGGCAAAGGCGTCTGCATCGAC